>NZ_JAPDBE010000001.1:309465-361723 GCF_027705025.1 Aeromonas sp. D3
AGGTCGTTTAGCTCAGCTGGGAGAGCACCTCCCTTACAAGGAGGGGGTCACTGGTTCGATCCCAGTAACGACCACCAGATCAAAAAGCCCGCAACGATGCGGGCTTTTTTTATGGTCGTTTGTCATCAGGTTCTCAAGCGGTCCAGCTGGGTTGCCAGTGCGGTTGAGGCCTGCTCCAGCTCTTCGCTCAAGCGATGGCTGGCGCTGGCCTCCTGGCCAATGGTGGTGGCAGCATCACCAATGCGCATCAGGTTCTGGTTGATGTCGTCGCTGACCGCACTCTGCTGCTCGGCGGCAGTGGCCACCTGGCTGATGTGATCGTGGATCTGCTGGATCTGGGCGACCACCCGGTTGAGGGCCTCGAACGCCTGTTCCGTGCCCTCGACCGTGCTGGCCGAGCGGGTGATGCCTGTGCTCATCAGTTGCTGGCTGCTGCTCACCTCGGTTTGCAGGCTGCCGATGAGCTGGCCTATCTCGTCGGTGGACTCCCGGGTCTTGTTGGCAAGGGCCCGTACTTCGTCTGCCACCACCGCAAAACCTCGTCCCATGTCTCCCGCCCGCGCAGCCTCTATGGCAGCGTTCAGTGCCAGCAGGTTGGTCTGCTCGGCAATGGCCCGGATCACATCCAGAATGCGGCTGATATTGGTGCTGCGCTGGGCTACCAGCGCCACCGCCTTGTCAGCCTGATGCATGTCTTCAACCAGGGTATGGATCTCGTTGCGGGCATTGCTCAGGGTCTGCTGGGCGGTATTGATGTGATGGGTGGCTGCTTCTGACTCCTGGGCGGCCTGTTCCGCGTAACCCGCCACGCTGACCGCAGTGGTGCTCATCTGGTGCATGGCGCTGACCACGCTCTCCAGTTCTATGCTCTGCTCATCCAGACTGGTGCGCATGGTGTCGGCCGTCTGCTTCATACCCTGTGCCTGCTGGTGTACCTGCTGGCCTATCAGTTTGCTGCCCTGCACCATGCCGCGCAGCTTGCCGAGAAAGGCATTGAGATGTCCTGCCAGCTCGATCAGCTCCTGGTGGGTGTCGATCTGCATCTGCTGGGTCAAATCTCCCTCGTTGCTGGAGAGGTGGGAGACATGGCGGCTGATGAGCGACAAGGGGGCCGTGATGGTCTGGATGAACCAGATGAGCAGGCCCAGTGCCAGCAGGGTGATGAGGGTCACTGTGATCAGCTGTTGGCGCTGGGCCGCCTGCATCAGATCCCCCAGCTGAGTGCTGATGGTGTTGGCCTGACTCAGTGCCAGCGCCTTGGGTACCTTGATCAGCAGCCACCATTGGGTATCGGCCGCCTCGATCCGCACAGGTTGTTGCAGGATGAAGTCGGTATCGGTATCCAGGGTTTGTCCTGTGGGGGTGCTCAGACCGACCTCCGTCAGCGGACGGCCCAGCTTGTCGGCATGGCGGTTGCTGCCGACGATGAGACCCATCTTGCTGACCAGGCTCACGTCGGCCTGATTGTCATACAGGCTTTTACCCAGGCTTTCTGCCAGTTGCTGGAAAATGGGCAAGTTCATGTCGACACCGGTTATGCCAACGAACTTGCCCTCCTTGAGGATGGGTACCGTCAGGCTGGTCATCAGCATCTGGTTGCCCGGGCTTATCTCGTAGAGATAGGGTTCCATCAGGCAGGGGCGACGAGTATCCCGGCCGCACAGGTACCATTCGCTGTTGCGAATACCGAATTCGTTGACCGAGGTGTCGTATTTGGCCTCGCTGGAGGCTGCGTCCACTTGCTGTTGCGAGACCTGGCCACCCTGGTCCCGGACGAAGTAGATCTCCAGACTGCCCTTGTCGGGCACTGAGTGGGATGCGCCGGACTGCCAGCTGGCATCCTGGCCATCATAGCCATCGGCTTCAAACTGGGCATAAATGGAGCTGATCCCGCTCGCCTGCTGCAAGCGGCTGCCCAGCAGGGTTTCGACCTGGGGACGGGAGAGGGCGCGATCAGGCTGAGCCATGCTGCCCTCGAGCTGGGCGGCGATCCCCAGCGGTACCTGATAGGACTGTTGCAACAGTGCCCCTATTTGTACTGCGTAACGCTCGGCCTGGAACTGCAGGGTGCGAGAGACCTCCTGCTCCAGCGCACTGCGGGTCTGGGCCATGATGTCGCTGCGCAGGGATTGCAAGGAGGACGATTGCATCAGTGTCATGGCCAGTCCACTGGACAGAAAGAGGCCCATGGTGAGCAACAGCAGCTTGGTTTTGAGAGAGCGTTGTTTCATTCGACAACTCCTTTTGGCAAGAATGACAACGAATTACTTGAGTATATTCGGACACTTGCGTATCACCGGATTTGTTGATGGGTTTGTGGCCGGCTTCTGGTTATAATTTTTGCCTTTCCGAGCCTTGATGGAACAGTCGCAATGAGCAATGCACTGAGCAATATTCCTCCGGTGGTCGAGATGGACTACCCGTTTCCGGTCAAACCGGCCCCGCTGACCGCCGAGCAGAAAACGACCCTGATCGCAGACATCAAGGCACTGCTGAAAGAGCGTCAGGCCGTGCTGGTTGCCCACTACTACACGGATCCCGAGATCCAGGCGCTGGCCGAGGCCAGTGGCGGTTTCGTCGGTGACTCTCTCGAGATGGCCCGCTTTGGTCGGGATCATGCCGCGCAGACCCTGATCGTCGCCGGGGTTCGCTTCATGGGGGAGACCTCCAAGATCCTGAGCCCTCACAAGCGGGTACTGATGCCGACCCTGGAGGCCGAGTGTTCCCTCGATCTGGGCTGTCCCATCGATAAATTCTCGGCCTTCTGCGATGCCCATCCCGACCACATAGTGGTGGTCTATGCCAATACCTCGGCGGCGGTGAAGGCACGGGCGGACTGGGTGGTGACGTCCAGCATTGCGCTTGAGATAGTCGAACACCTCGACAGCCAGGGCCACAAGATCATCTGGGGCCCGGACAGGCACCTCGGTGCCTATATCGAGAAGAAGACGGGGGCCCAGATGCTGCGCTGGCAGGGCCACTGCATCGTCCATGACGAATTCAAGGCCAAGGCCCTGCGCGAGCTCAAGGAGCAGAACCCGGATGCGGCCGTGCTGGTGCACCCGGAATCTCCGGCTTCCGTCATCGAGCTGGCCGATGCGGTGGGCTCCACCAGTCAGCTGATCAAGGCGGCCAAAGAGCTGCCCCAGCAGAAGCTGATAGTGGCGACCGATCGCGGCATCTTCTACAAGATGCAGCAGGCTTGTCCGGACAAGGAGATGGTCGAGGCGCCGACCGGTGGCGATGGTGCTACCTGCCGTAGCTGCGCCCACTGTCCCTGGATGGCGATGAATGGCCTGGTGGCGATCAAGGAGGCGTTGACCGATGGCGCCGAGCGTCACGAGATCCTGGTGGATGAAGCCCTGCGGGTGAAGGCACTGATCCCGCTGGATCGCATGCTGGACTTCGCTGCGGAACTCAAGCTAAAGACTCAGGGTAACGCCTGAGTGCGCGAAGAGTTGAATAGAAAGGCTGAATAGAAGAGGGCACCCGTTGGGGTGCCCTCTTTCGTTATGGGGTTCGCGAAGACGAAGATCAGATGATCACGGTAGAGAGGCTGTGCTCCTCATCCGGCGCGATAACGACGCCAGCCTCGGCCGTGATGGCCGCTTCGACGCAGAGCATGGTGCGGTAGCCATCGTCGCTCATGTCCGCCATGGCGGTGGCCCCTTCCTGCCAGGGGGTCCAGACCACGATGCTGTCGTTGTTGCCGCTCACCACTTTAGTGGTGCGATCGCCGTCCTTGATCATCACCATGGCCTCGGCTTGGTGGTAGACCCGATCAATGGCAGCTGTGAGCGTCAGAGTACCCTGCTGCTGCCCATCCTGACCGGTCAGCTTGTCGGCATAAGGCTCACCCAGCCCGGTCACGCTGACAGCCTCTGGGGCGCTTATCTGCAGATAGGTGTGCAAGGCGGCATTATAGGCGACGGGGGCTTTACCCGTATTGCGGGTAGTCAGCACCAGCGAGAGTTCCTTGCCTATCAGCACGTCCAGTTCCAGTTCGAAAGGGTGCGGCCAGAGGGCACGGGTTGACTCATTGTCACGCAGAGAGAGATGTACCAGGGTGCCATCGCCGTGATCGGAGACGCCGTCCAGGGTCCAGAGGCTGGTGCGGGCAAAGCCATGGGAAGGCTTGCCACTGCCAACGCGGGCTGGCGCCGGGCCAAACCAGGGCCAGCAGACGGGGATACCGCCGCGGATGGGCTTGCTGCCATCCAGCACTGCCTTGTCGCTGAGCCAGAGGGTGGCGGGTTCGCCGTGACGCTGGTAGCGCAACACATGGGCGCCAAACAGGCTGATCTCGGCCTTGGCATCGCCATTGTCGATGGTGAGCAGGGGTTGGCCAGCCGCGTTGTGGCTGAGGGTACAGTGGGCAGTCAGAGAGCGTATCGGTTGCATGAGGACTCCTGTGCTCGCGCACATTCAGAAGAGAGGGTCGGAAAATCCAGGGGCCGAAATACAAAAAGGCGGCCAATGGCCGCCTTTTTCAAGCTACTTGATTGCGCATCCCAAATTACTTGGAGATGTGAGCGATCAGGTCCAGAACTTTGCTGGAGTAGCCCATTTCGTTGTCGTACCAGGATACAACTTTAACGAATTTGTCGTTCAGTGCGATACCGGCTTTGGCATCGAACACGGAAGTCTGACGCTCACCCAGGAAGTCAGTGGAGACCACTTGATCTTCGGTATAGCCCAGCACACCCTTCATGGAGCCTTCAGAGGCTGCTTTCATGGCTGCACAGATTTCGGCGTAGGTAGCGGCTTTCTTCAGGTTGACGGTCAGGTCAACAACGGATACGTCCGGAGTCGGTACGCGGAAGGCCATGCCGGTCAGCTTGCCGTTCAGTTCCGGGATAACAACGCCAACAGCTTTGGCAGCACCGGTAGAGGACGGGATGATGTTCTGAGCCGCACCGCGGCCACCGCGCCAGTCTTTGGCAGACGGACCATCAACGGTCTTCTGGGTAGCAGTGGTAGCGTGGACAGTGGTCATCAGGCCGGATTCGATACCGAAGGTATCGTTCAGAACCTTGGCGATCGGAGCCAGGCAGTTGGTGGTGCAGGAAGCGTTGGAAACGATGTCCTGGCCAGCGTAGGTAGCGTCGTTGACACCCATGACGAACATCGGGGTAGCGTCTTTGGACGGGCCAGTCAGAACAACTTTCTTGGCGCCGGCAGCGATGTGCTTGCGAGCAGTTGCGTCGTCCAGGAACAGACCGGTGGCTTCGGCAACAACGTCAACACCGATGGCATCCCATTTCAGGTTGGCCGGGTCACGCTCAGCGGTAACACGTACGGTTTTGCCGTTAACAACCAGGTTGCCGTCTTTAACTTCAACGGTACCGTTGAAACGACCGTGAGTTGAATCGTACTTCAGCATGTAAGCCATGTAGTCAACGTCGATCAGGTCGTTGATGCCAACCACTTCGATGTCAGCACGCTCAGCGGCCAGACGGAACACGAAACGACCGATGCGGCCAAAACCGTTAATACCTACTTTGATAGTCATATTTGGTTACCTAACTGTTCAGTAGTCAAAGAAAATTCCGTTTGTAAATTTACTAGAACTCCCCTGTGAGTCAACCAACAATCTGTCTGAAATTGCGCTATATCATGAAAACTGTGAAATTTATTTTCTGTTTATGTAACTGACTACCAGTTTTTGTCGAAATAACTATCTATTGGTCAGCGTCACAGAGATCAACAATAGTGCCTGCTCTGTCACACAACCAGCCCGGCAGATGTGTAAAAATGTGCGCGGTTTAGCATGGCCACAGAGCCACTGTTCAAGTACCACCCATAAAAATTAATCAAAATAGTATAGATAGAATCCACAGCGGGAATTCTCAAACTATGACCACCCTGATTGAACAGCTGGCTGCCGCCAAAGGTATCGCCAGCGAGTATGTTGATGCCTGGGGCCACCCGGCCCAGGTATCCGAAGAGAGCAAGTCTGCCATGCTGGGCGCCATGGGTTACCGCGTCGATGACGAGGCCGCCCTGACCGAGCAGCTGGAAGAGGAGCACCGTCAGCATTGGCTGCGCGCGCTGGATCCCGTCATGGTGGTCCGCAGCGGTGAGCCCATCACCCTTGAAGTCCGTCTGCCCATCGATTTCGTCAATGACGCCCTTACCTGGCAGCTTGCGCTGGAGCAGGGGACTGTGTTGTCCGGCCAAATCACCCCCATTGAGGGTGAGCTGGTTGGCGTGGCTGAATTCGAAGAGATGGAGTGTCAGGCCTACCAGGTTGCGCTGGATGTACAGCCAGCGCTTGGCTATCACCAGCTGACCCTGCTGGAAGAGGGCAATGATGAGCCGCTCGCCAGTATGCGTCTTATCGTGGCACCCAAAGCTTGCTACAAGCAGGCTCCCATTGCCGATGGCCGCAAGGTGTGGGGGCCGAGCGTGCAGCTCTACTGCCTGCGCAGCCGTCACAACTGGGGGATCGGTGATTTCAGCGATCTCGGCCAGCTGGTCGAGAAAGCGGCCGCCTGGGGCGCCCACTTCGTGGGTCTGAACCCCATTCATGCCCTCTATCCGGCCAACCCCGAGAGTGCCAGCCCTTACAGCCCCTCTTCCCGTCGCTGGCTTAACGTGGCCTATATCAACGTGGAAGCCGTGCCCGAGTTTCTGGCCAACGATCGCCTCAAGGCCGAAGTGGCCAATCCGGCCTTTCAGCAGCACCTCAATGAACTGCGTGCCAAGAGCAACGTGGATTACACCGGCGTTATCCAGACCAAGATCGGCATGCTGCGTCAGGTGTTCGATGAAGCCATTTTCAGTACCGAGCGTCAGGCCGATTTTGATGCCTTCGTGGCGGCCGGTGGTGACAGCCTGCAACAGCAGGCGGCGTTTGATGCCCTGCAGGCCCACTTCTATGCCAAGGGCGAAAATGCCTGGGGCTGGCCGGTATGGCCGGAAGAGTTGCGCGATTACCACAACCCCGAGGTGGCTGCCTGGATGGCCGCGCACAGCCAGGATGTGAACTTCTATCTCTACTTGCAGTTCCTGGCCGATGAGCAGCTGGCGCAAGCCGATGCTCGCGCCAAGGGCGCTGGCATGGTGATGGGGATCTATCGTGATCTGGCGGTCGGCGTCTCCGAAGGCTCCACCGAGATCTGGGCCAACCGGGATCTCTACTGCCCGAAAGCCTCGGTCGGTGCACCGCCTGACATTCTGGGCCCGCTTGGCCAGAACTGGGGCCTGCCCCCCATGAACCCGAACCAGCTGTTTGAAGCGGCCTATCAGCCCATGGTGGATCTATTCCGCGCCAACATGCGCTCCTGCGGCGCGCTGCGCATCGACCATGTAATGGCCTTGCTGCGCCTGTGGTGGGTGCCGCCCGGAGAGTCTGCCGCCAAGGGGGCCTACATTTACTATCCGGTCAACGATCTGCTGGGGATCCTGGCGCTCGAATCCCACCGCAATCAGTGTCTGCTGATCGGCGAGGATCTGGGGACTGTGCCGGAAGGCATAGACGTCACGCTCAAAGAGAACGGGGTTCACTCCTACAAGGTGTTCTTCTTCGAGCGATCCAAGGCCGATGGCGGTTTCATCTCTCCTGCGCACTACACCGAGCAGGCGATGTCGGCCCTGACCACCCACGACATGCCGACCCTGAAGGGCTTCTGGCATTGCGACGATCTGGCGCTGGGTCGCGAGTTGGGATTGTATCCGGATGAAGACGTTCTCAAGACACTGTATGCTGATCGCCACCAGGCCAAGCAGCGGATCCTCGACAGCCTGCATGCCCATGGGGTCATCTCTGACGACATCAGTCATGACGTGAACTGGGTCGGCATGAATACCGAGCTCAACCATGGTCTGCAACTGCATATGTCCCGCGGCAGCTGTGTCCTGTTCAGCACCCAGCTGGAAGACTGGCTGGAGATGGACAAGCCGGTCAACGTGCCGGGCACCAGTTACGAATACCCCAACTGGCGTCGCAAGCTGTCCACCGATCTGGAGGATATTTTTGCCAATGAAGCGCTCAAGGCGCTGGCAGGCAAGATGAGCCAGGCCCGTGATGAGGCCAGTCGTTGAGCCACTGCCGACAAAACGTGACTCACTTACATCCGCTTCGGCCCTGGCCGGAGCGGATGCTCAGCTATGAAAGGAAATCTCGATGCTCGTTGAACGTTTGGTTGCTGCCCGCTGTGCCGATCCCTTCTCTCATTTAGGCCTGCAGGCCAATCCGGATGGGCCTGGCCTCAAACTGACCGCCTGGTTGCCGGATGCCCTTGAGGTGCGCGTCAAGGATCTCAAGTCGGGCAAAGTCGTTGCCACCCTGGCACCCACCGATGAATCGGGCCTTTTTGAAACTGTTTTCACCCGCCGTAAAAATCCCTTTCCCTATCAGCTGCTCGCCAGCTACCCCGATGCCAGTACTGAATTTGTCGACCCCTATCAGTTTCAGGATGCGGGTTGGGCCGGTCTGGCAGAATTGACCTCACAGCCGGAAAACATCTACCACACCCTGGGTGCTCAGTTGCGCAGCGTGGAGCATCTTGGCGTGCAGGTGGAAGGGGTGCGTTTTGCCGTCTATGCGCCGAGCGCCACCGCCGTGAGCCTGATCGGTGATTTCAACTTCTGGGACGGCCGTCGTCACCCCATGCAGCGAAGCCAGTGCGGTCACTGGGTGCTGTTCGTGCCGGGCCTCAAGGCCGGGGATCGCTACAAGTTTGAACTCAAGGATCCTGCAGGTCATCGTCTGCCTCACAAGAGCGACCCTGTCGGTTTCTACTGCGAACAGTATCCGTCGTTCGCCTCAGTGGTGTATGACCACGATCAATACCAGTGGCAAGATGCCGCCTGGATTGCCAGCCAGCACAATGACAAGCGGGATCAGCCCCTCTCCATCTATGAACTGCATGTCGGCTCCTGGAAGCGTCATCCCAACGGCGACAGCCTGAGCTGGCGCGAGCTGGCGGTGGATCTGGTGGCCTACATCAAGGAGATGGAGTACACCCATATCGAATTGCTGCCGGTCTCTGAGCATCCGTTCAGCGGTTCCTGGGGCTATCAGCCGGTGGGCATGTTCTCTCCCACCAGCCGTTACGGCAGTGCCGATGACTTCAAATATTTCGTGGATCAGTGCCACCAGGCCGGCATAGGCGTCATTCTGGACTGGGTACCGGCTCACTTCCCGTCCGATGCCCACGGTCTGGCCCGTTTCGACGGCACGCCGCTCTATGAGTACGAAGATCCGCGCCGTGGCTGGCACCCGGACTGGAACTCCTACATTTATGACTTTGGCCGCAATACGGTGCGCCAGTTCCTGGTGGCGAGTGCCCTGTTCTGGCTCGACAAGTTCCACATCGATGGCCTGCGGGTGGATGCGGTCGCCTCCATGCTCTATCTGGATTACTCGCGCAATGCCGGCGAGTGGGTGCCGAACGTCGATGGTGGCAACCACAACTACGAGGCGATCAGCCTGTTGAAGTGGACCAACGAAGAGGTGTACGGCAAGTATCCCCACGCCATGACCATAGCCGAAGAGTCCACCGCCTTTGCCGGCGTGTCTCGTCCCACTTTCCTCGGTGGCCTCGGTTTTGGCTTCAAGTGGAATATGGGCTGGATGCACGACACCCTCACTTACATGCAGAAAGAGCCTATTCACCGCCGCTATCACCACAACGACATGACTTTCTCCATGGTTTACCACTATGACGAGAACTTCATCCTGTCGCTCTCCCACGACGAGGTGGTGCACGGCAAGCACTCCATGCTCTACAAGATGCCCGGCGACGAGTGGCAGCAATCGGCCAACTTGCGCGCCTACATGGGCTTCATGTATGCCCACCCGGGCAAGAAGCTCAACTTCATGGGCACCGAAATCGCCCAGAGCAACGAATGGAACCACGATGCCCAGCTGCCCTGGCACCTGCTGCAGTATCCCAAGCACGGCGGTCAGCAGCGCCTGATCCGCGATCTCAACCACCTCTACCGTCATGAAGCTGCCTTGTATCAGGCCGATTATGATCAGACCGGTTTCCGCTGGCTGGATCACAACGACGCCGACAACAGTGTCTTTGCCTGGCTGCGGGCCGACAAGCAGGGGGCCCACCCGATCATGGTGGCCTGCAACTTCACGCCGGTACCGCGCATCGCCTATCGACTCGGGGTGCCTGCCGCCGGCAATTACCGCGTGGTGCTCAACACGGATAGCGAGCATTACTGGGGCAGCAACTATGATGTGGGTCTGGTCTTCGTCGCCGAGCCAACCCCCTGGCAGGGATTGGGGCACAGCATAGTGCTGGATCTGCCGCCGCTCGCGACCTTGTTCATCAAACAGGAGTCTTGATGTTTGCAATGGAAAAGGGGCAGGACCACCCGCTGGGTGTCCTGCTCGATGAGACGGGTTGTCACTTCTGCGTCTGGGCCCCCCAATCGGACATGGTAGAGCTCTGCCTGTTCGACGAGCAGGAGCAGGAGCTGGTCCGGCTGGCATTGCCCGGCCGGCGCGGCCAATATCGCTTCGGCTATGTGCGCGGCGTCAAGGCCGGTCAGCGTTACGGTTATCGGGTACATGGTGCGCCCCAGGAGGGGATGCTGTTCGATCCGCAAAAGCTGCTGATCGACCCTTATGCCAGGGCGCTCAGCCGGGCGACCCATTGGGATGACAAACTGTATGAGGGCGACAGCGCCGCCATGGTGGCCAAGTCAGTGGTGGTGGATGACACCTTCGACTGGCAGGGGGTCGGCAAGCCGGGCATAGAGCCTGCGCGTACCGTCATCTACGAAACCCACGTCAAGGGGTTCACCCGCCAGCATCAGGGGGTACCGAGCGAACTGCGCGGCACCTACCTTGGCATCTGCCATCCGGTGATCATCGAGCACTTGAAGTCCGTCGGCGTTACCTCTGTGCAGCTGATGCCGGTAGCGGCCTTCATGTCCGAGCCCAGGCTCGAGCAGTTGGGGCTGACCAACTACTGGGGCTACAACCCCATCGCCTTCTTTGCCCCCGAGCCGCGCTACAGCGCGGGGGAGGCGGTGACCGAGTTCAAGACCATGGTGCGGGAGCTGCACAGGGCAGGACTCGAAGTCATACTCGACGTTGTCTACAACCACACCGCCGAATCCGGTTTCGATGGCCCCACCTTGTCATTCAAGGGCTTTGACAATGCGGGCTACTATGCCTTCGAGGCGGGAGCTCACGGCCCCGACTACAGTCGTCATGCCAACGTCACCGGCTGCGGCAACAGCGTCAATCTGGATCACCCCAACAGCCTGCGGCTGGTGCTGGATGCCCTGCGTTACTGGGTCACGGAGATGCAGGTGGATGGTTTTCGCTTCGATCTTGCCGTCACCCTGGCGCGGGAGGCGGGGGAGTTCGATCCCATGGGGGCCTTCTTCAAGGCCATGATGGCGGATCCCGTGCTGGCGCGGGTCAAGCTCATCGCAGAGCCCTGGGACATAGGGCCGTTCGGCTATCGCCTCGGTCAGTTCCCGAGTCAGTGGCTGGAGATCAACGACCGTTACCGTGACACTGTGCGCGCCTTCTGGCGCGGCGATGCCGGCAAGATGGGGGATTTTGCCACCCGGCTGGTGGGCTCGCGGGATCTCTTCCCGAAGAACTGGCGTGCTCCCCATACCAGCGTCAACTACCTCTGCTATCACGACGGTTTCACCCTGGAGGATCTGGTCTCCTACAACCAGCGCCACAACCAGGCCAATGGCGAGGACAACCGGGATGGCCACGGCAACAACCTCTCCAGCAACCATGGGGTAGAGGGGCCGACCCTGGATCCCCGTGTCAACAACCTGCGTCAGCAGCAGAAGCGCAACCTGATTGCCACCCTGCTGCTCTCCCAGGGCACACCGCACTTCCTGGCCGGGGACGAGATGGGCCGCAGCCAGCTGGGCAACAACAACGCCTATTGCCAGGACAACCAGATCAGCTGGGTCAACTGGCAGTGGCGGCCGGAGGATGAGCGGCTGCTCGCCTTCACCCAGCAGATGATGGTCCTGCGGGCGGAGTCCTCCGTCTTTGCCAACCTGCAACTGAGCGATGACAGCTGGAACGGGGCACCCACCAGCTGCCATCAGGTCAACTGGTATCACCCGGACGGCCATCAGCTGACGGATCAGGATTGGCACGCCCCCATGGGACAGGCGTTTGCCATGGACATCGGCATGCAGCAGTGCGAAGGGGAGCGCTGGTATGTGCTGTTCAACGCCAGCGACTACGATATCCAGTTCCGTCTGCCGCCACCGGGGGAGGGGCTGGAGTGGATCCAGACCATAGACACGGCCACCAATGACGGCCTGCCCTTCCTGCCCGATGACATCAAGCGGCAGGTGGCGGTTGGCCGAGCCCACTCCCTCAAGTTGCTGGAGCGGGTTTCATTGCCGGCGGTTGCCTTGGCCAAAGAGGAGGTCGCCGTTACACCGGATGTTGCCACCGTGTTGCCAACGGGATCACAGTTCCCGCTGGCGGGGTAGAGCAAAGCGGCCTGACTGGGTATGCTGGGCGCCGTGATTAATGGCAAGGAGTCGGTATGAGCAACAAGAATCCCGAGCAGTGGCGCAACAAGCTGAGTTCGGAACAGTTTCGCGTCTGCTGGGAGAAAGGCACCGAGCAGCCCTACAGCGGTGCCTTGCTCCACAACCGCAAGAGTGGTGACTATCTCTGCGTCTGCTGCAAGAGCGTGCTGTTTCACTCGGATGCCAAGTTTGACTCCGGCTGCGGCTGGCCCTCGTTCGATCGAGCCATCGAAGGCACAGTGACCTACACAGAAGACAGCAGCCACGGCATGAAGCGGGTGGAGATCACCTGCAGCCAGTGCGGCTCCCATCTGGGTCACGTCTTCCCCGACGGACCGACCGAGACAGGCCAGCGTTACTGCGTCAACAGTCTGAGTCTGGATTTCGACCCGGACGCCTGACGGGCTCACCCACTGATATGAAAAACGGCGCCTCTGTTAACAGAGGCGCCGTTTTTTTGTGTGTCCTTACCACCGCCGCATTGCCGGAGGCCTGTCTGGGCCAGACCTGGGGTTATCCGGCATTCGGTAGCGGGCACCACGAGCCCACAGGTTGGCTCACGTTATGCCATCAGGCAAGTTTGAAGGCTTGAATATGGGTATCCAGCGTCTGGCTGTGATGTTCCACCAGCTCGGAGGCTTCCTGCAGCTCCCGCAGTACTACCACTGAACCTTCCACGACTTGTTTTACCTGCTCCAGATTGCCGCTCATCTCCTCGGCCACCGAGCTCTGTTGCTCGGAGGCGGCCGCGATCTGGCGATTCATGTCCGCCACACCCTGTACCCGCTGCACTATGGTGGCGAGCTGATCGCCGGCCTGGGTCACCTGCTCCACCCCCTTGTCGGCCTGTTGCACGCTCTGGGCCATCAACTCGGCAGCCTGATGGGCATTGCCCTGCAACTGCTCGATCATCTTCTGGATCTCGACGGTGGCCGCCTGGGCCCGGTTGGCCAGCTCGCGCACCTCGGAGGCGACCACGGCAAAGCCGCGACCCGCTTCGCCGGCACGGGCGGCCTCGATGGCGGCGTTGAGGGCCAACAGGTTGGTCTGCTCCGAAATGCTGCGAATGGTATCCACCACTGAGCCTATCTGCTCGACCCCCTGTTCCACCTGATTGACCACGTTGGAGGAGCGCTGGATGTTGCCGGAGAGGGTATCTATGGTGTTGACGGTCGCCGCCACGCAGCGGCTGCCCTCTTCGGCCAGCAGGCTGGTTTCGGCGGTGGCATGGGAAGCTTGTTCCGCATGGGCGGCCACCTCGCGGATGGCACCCACCATCTGGCTCATGGCGCTGGCCAGTTGTTCTATCTGGGTGAACTCTTCGTTGATGGCCTCGTTGGCCTCTTCCATGCAAAGGGTGACCTGGGAGGCGATGTCATTGAGCTCCTTGCAGGCGACGCGCTGGGTGCCGAACACCTCCTTGAGATTCTCCTGTGAGTGGGCCACGGCCTTGGCGATGTCGCCGAACTCATCACGAGACTTGAGCAGCACCTTGTGGCTCAGATCCTTGCGGGCGAAACGCTCAAGCAGGCCCACCAGATAGTGCACCTGCTTGACCATGAGGCGGGAGCCGGTCAGCAACAACACGACGAAGACGATTCCCATCACGGCGGTTTCCATCACGCCGCTCCAGAGCAGGCGATCGGCAATGGCGTTGGCCTTGTCCGCGTCTATGCCCTCACTCAGTAGTGTGGTTTCCAGATTGCTGGCATCGAACCAGAGCTTGGCCAGCAGCAGCACAGTACTGAACACCATGAGCAGTACCACTTTGGGTACCAGCCGGATATTGCTCATTCGCCTCTCCAGCGGGTTTAACTGCATAATTTTTCTCCTTTTAATGACCGGTTTTCCTTTGTCCTCAGGACTATCGGCATTATCTTCCTTTTTATTAATTCGCACCGTGCCTAAAGTAGGAAAATGTATGCGACATCACTCTTCTGGCCTGAGATCCATGGATCTGCTCATGGCCCTGCTCTCCATCGTTTCAGTGGTACTGGTGGGATTCCGCTGGCTGGGGGCTCGCCACTTCACTCCCGAGACGCTCTCCCTCTTTTATGATCTGGACAGTTTGATCTGCTACGTCTTCCTCGCCCATTTCACCTATGGCTGGTTCCGTGCCAGTGACAAGCGAGCCTT
The DNA here is from genome assembly GCF_027705025.1 of Aeromonas sp. D3. Classification (NCBI taxonomy): domain Bacteria; kingdom Pseudomonadati; phylum Pseudomonadota; class Gammaproteobacteria; order Aeromonadales; family Aeromonadaceae; genus Aeromonas; species Aeromonas sp. D3. The sequence continues at coordinate 324,091 of NZ_JAPDBE010000001.1, forward strand.
CTTCAAGGCGAACTGGTTCTATCTGCCGGGCAGTCTGCCCATGGTGGAGCAGTTGCGCTGGGCCAGGTTGATCCAGCTCTACCGGGTGATCCAGCTGCTGCGCAGCAACCCGGACCTGCTCGCCATAGTGCGCAGGGGGCGAAACGAGAGCCGTCTGGCCGGGATACTGCTGATCTTTTTCCTGCAAATCGGAGTGGGTACGGCACTCATCTACTGGGTCGAGGGAGACAGACCCGGCAGCCAGATCCACAACGCCTATGACGCCTTTTGGTGGACCCTGGTGACGCTCTCTACCATCGGTTACGGCGACATAGTGCCGCAAACCGAGGAGGGGCGTTTCGTCGCCAGCCTGATGATCATCTTCGGGGTCGGTCTGTTCAGCGCCCTGAGCGGCTTCATGGCCAGCCTGTTCCTGCAACACGGGCGGGGTGACAACGAACTGGAAAAGTGGCGCCATCAACAGAGTGCGCAGCAGGATCTGCTGCTTCAGGAGCTGCGTGCCCTGCGCGAAGAGGTGAAGGCACTGAAACAGAAATAGCCTGCGACGTCCGGAATGGTCGCGTGAGTGAGGGGCAAGTTGCGAGTCAGCTCTCAGCTCGGGGGGAAGCGCTTTTCTTTGCTTGTCCTTTGACCCGCTGGCGGCTTAACATTCGGCCTGTCACCTAACCAAAAGAAGAGAACCGATCGACCATGCGCGCCCTTCTCGGGATCCTTATCTGCCTGTGTGCCCAACAGGCACTGGCCGACACCCGTTATGTCTCAGACAACATCTTTACCTTCATCCACAATGGTCCGGGTACCCAGTTCCGGATCCTCGGCAGCGTCAAGGCGGGTGAACCGCTGGAAGTAAAGGCGGTGAACAACGAAGCCGGTTTCACCCAGGTGGTGGACGGTCGTGGCCGTGAAGGCTGGATCAAGAACGCCGAGCTGCAGGGCGAGATCAGCCTGCGCGAGCGTCTGCCCCAGGTCCAGCAAGAGCTGGAAGATCTCAAGGCTCGCCTGCAGAACCTCAACGGTGACAATGAAAAACGCTTCACCGAGAAGGATGGCAAGATCGCCGAGCAGAGCAAGGAGATCGACAGCCTGAAGGCCCAGCTTGCCAGCCAGAGCGAGGAGATGGGTAACCTCAAGGAGCAGAACGAGGCCCTGACCCGCAGCTATGACAACCAGGAGCACGACATGCAGATGGACTGGTTCATCCGCGGTGGTGCCATGGTGGGTGGCGGCATCCTGCTTGGCATACTGTTGCCCATGCTGCCCCGCCGCCGCAGTCGCGGTGAGCGCTGGATGAACTGACGGTTCCTGTCGGTCGGATGAAGAGGGGTCGCAATAGCGGCCCCTCTTTTTTGCCTCGCATAAAATTGTATACAAAATAAGGCGATAAACTTGTCTGTCTCGCCGTTTCCTGGTCTGAATACGGGCTAAATTTGCCAGTCAGCGATTTTTGTTAATAGTAGGCAACAATTTCATTTCATCTATGGGTTGATATTGTATACATTATCGGCGTTTCGGCGGCACGACCGCCTTCGTCGATATAGCCTGCGGGCGTACAGGAAGACCCCCTATGTTCAAAGCTACTCAAGTGCTTGCTGCTGACTACATTCCCTCCGATCTGGCCGCCTTGCGCGAAGCCATCACCCAGAATTACGTGGTGGATGAAAACGCCTATCTGGCGGAGCTTTCCGCCATGTTGCCGGGGGATGGGGCCTCGCTGGAGCAGGTGACCCAGCGCGCCCGCGCCTTGGTCACCAAGGTACGCAAGGAGAGTGGTTCGGGAGATGGCATCGATGCCTTCTTGCAGGAGTACAGCCTGGATACCCAGGAGGGGATCATACTGATGTGCCTGGCAGAGGCCCTGCTGCGCATCCCCGATGCAGAGACCGCCGACGCCCTCATCAAGGACAAGCTCTCCGGCGCCAACTGGTCCTCCCATTTTCGCAAGAGCGACTCCACCCTGGTCAATGCCTCCACCTGGGGCCTGATGCTGACCGGCAAGATCATCAAGCTGGACAAGAAGCTGGACGGCAATCCGGCCAACATGCTGGGGCGCATGGTCAACAAGCTCGGCGAGCCTGTGGTGCGCTCCGCCATGTATGCCGCCATGAAGATAATGGGCAAGCAGTTCGTGCTGGGGCGCGATATGAAAGAGGCCCTCAAGGCGAGCCGCAAGTCCCGGGAGAAGGGTTACACCCACACCTATGACATGTTGGGGGAGTCCGCCCTGACCCTGGCCGATGCGGACAAGTATTTCGGCGACTACCAGCGCGCCATCGAGGCGGTCGGCAATGAGCGCATCAGCGACGGCGGCCCGGCGCCGTCCATCTCCATCAAGCTGTCGGCGCTCCATCCGCGCTATGACGTGGCGAACCGCGAGCGGGTGCTCGGCGAAATGAGCGAGCGGTTGGTGGGTCTGGTGCGCCTGGCCCGCGACAAGGACGTGGCCATCAGCATCGATGCCGAGGAGATGGACCGCCTCGAGCTGTCACTGGATCTCTTCGAGCAGCTCTACCGTTCTGACGCCAACCGTGGCTGGGGCAAGCTCGGCATGGTAGTACAGGCTTACTCCAAGCGTGCTCTGCCGGTGCTCTGCTGGCTGACGGCGCTGGCCCGGGAGCAGGGGGAGCTGATCCCGGTGCGGCTGGTGAAGGGGGCCTACTGGGACAGCGAGCTGAAATATGCCCAGCAGGCTGGCCTGCCCGGCTACCCGCTCTTTACCCGCAAGGCGGGTACCGACATCTCCTATCTGGCCTGCGCCCGCTATCTGCTGAGCGAGCCGACCCGTGGTTTCATCTCTCCCCAGTTTGCGACCCATAACGCCAATACCGTGGTCTGCATTCTGGAAATGGCCGGTGATCGCCAGTTTGAGTTCCAGCGCCTGCACGGCATGGGGGAAGAGTTGCACAATGCCGTGCTGAACGATCATCCCGGCCTGCACTGCCGCATCTATGCCCCGGTCGGTGCCCACAAGGATCTACTGCCCTATCTGGTACGTCGCCTGCTGGAAAACGGGGCCAACACCTCCTTCGTTCACAAGCTGGTGGACCCGAACACCCCGGTGGATTCACTGGCCGAACACCCGCTGCGCACCCTCAAGCGCTACACCAGTCTGGCCAACGATCGCATTCCACAGCCGGTGAATCTGTTCAGCGACCGCAAGAACTCCAGCGGCGTCAACATGAATATCGTCTCCATCCAGCGTCCCTTCTTCGCCCGTTTGAAAGAGCTGGAGAGCAAGCTGTGGCTGGCGGGGCCCATCGTTGATGGCGAAACCCTCAAGCGCAGCGAAGCTCGCACAGTGCTGAGTCCGCAGGATGTGAGCCAGCTGGTGGGCAAGATCCACTGGGCCGACGCACAGGCGGTAGAGCAGGCGCTGGCCTCGGCTCATGCCGCCTTCCCGCGCTGGCGCGATACGCCGGTAAGCGTGCGTGCCGCTGCGCTGGAAAAGCTGGCAGATCTGCTGGAAGCCAACCGTGAGCAGTTCATCTCGCTCTGTACTCGCGAGGCGGGCAAGCTGCTGCAGGATGGGATCGACGAGGTGCGCGAGGCGGTGGACTTCTGCCGTTACTACGCGCTGCAGGCCCGTGGTTTGATGGGACAGGCGACCCTGCTGCCAGGCTACACCGGCGAGCAGAACGAGCTGTTCCTGCAGGGCCGGGGGGTCTTCGTCTGCATCAGCCCGTGGAACTTCCCGCTGGCCATTTTCCTCGGGCAAGTCGCGGCGGCGCTGGCCACCGGCAATACCGTCATCGCCAAACCGGCGGAGCAGACCGGCCTCATCGCCCATCTGGCGGTGACCCTGGCTCATCAGGCTGGCATCCCGGGCGATGTGCTGCAACTGCTGCCGGGTGATGGCGCCACAGTGGGAGCCAGGCTGACGGCAGATGCCCGCATTGGCGGCGTCTGTTTCACCGGCTCCACCGAGACCGCCAAGCTCATCAACCTGACTCTGGCCCAGCGTGATGGCGCCATACTGCCGCTCATCGCCGAGACCGGCGGCCAGAACGCCATGATAGTCGACTCCACCGCTCTGCCGGAGCAGGTGGTGCGCGATGTGGTGAGCGCCGCCTTCCAGAGTGCCGGTCAGCGCTGTTCCGCCCTGCGGGTGCTCTACCTGCAGGAGGAGATAGCACCGCGGGTGCTGGAGATCCTGACCGGCGCCCTGCAGGAGCTGAAAGTGGGCAATCCGGCCGAGCACAACACGGACGTGGGGCCCGTCATCGACGCCGAGGCCAAGGCCGGGCTGGATGCGCACCTGGCGCACATGATCCCGCGCTCACGTCTGATCGCTCAGGCCCCCATGCCATCCGCGACGCTGGCGGGTCACTTCGTGCAACCGACGGCGCTGGAGATTGGCTCCATCCGCGAGCTGGTGAAGGAGCAGTTCGGTCCCATCCTCCATGTGGTGCGCTACGCTGCCCGTGAGCTGGACAAGGTGATTGCGGATATCAACGGCACCGGCTACGGCCTGACGCTGGGGATCCACAGCCGCAACGAATCCCACGCCGAGGAGCTGGCCAGCCGCATCAACGTGGGCAACGTCTACATCAACCGCAACCAGATCGGCGCCATGGTCGGGGTACAGCCGTTCGGTGGTCAGGGCCTCTCCGGCACAGGCCCCAAGGCGGGCGGTCCCCACTACCTCGGCCGCTTCGTCACCGAGAAGACCCGCACCATCAACACCACTGCGGTGGGCGGCAATGCCTCCCTGCTGGCGATGGGCGATGCCTGATTGGCGTTGAGGTCTTTGCATCAAGGCTGCCTGCGGGCAGCCTTTTTCTTGGCCGTGGAGTGGGGCGGATCCGCCATCTTGGGGTCGCCAAGGTGCCTGCCCGGCCGTAATATGGTCGCCACTTGTCCGTGCCTTGCACACTGTTCTCGACAAGGGATTTCAACCTGATTTTAAACGAGAGTCTGCATCTGATGCCATTAACCGAACAGGCCCGCTGGTTCGTACTGGGGGGCGATCACCTCGTCCTGCTGGATGAACAGGGCCATATTCCGCAAGGCCCCCGAGCCTGTTTGCCTGCCCATTTTCACCCGGCGTCATTCGAGCGTTTCGATGAGTGGGATGGCCTGCCCTGCTATTTGCTGGACCTGGGGGCAGATGCCGATGCCAGCCATTTCACCCCGTTGCGCCAGCTGATGGTAGCGGGGGATGAAGAGGGATTTCGTCTCGCGGGTCGCGCCTGGCAGCTGGCGACCTTTCGGCGCAGCCACCGCTTCTGCGGCGAGTGCGGTGCCCCCATGGCCCCCAAGGCGGGTGAGTGGGCCCAGGTGTGCCAGCTTGGCCACACCGTCTATCCGCGCATCTCCCCCTGCATCATAGTGGCGGTGCGCAAGGGGCCCGAGATCCTGCTGGCGGCCCATCGTCGTCACTATCAGGTGGAGAACCCCATGTATACGGTGCTGGCAGGCTTCGTGGAAGCGGGGGAGAACCTGGAGCAGTGCGTGGCGCGGGAGGTGTTCGAGGAGAGCGGCATCCGGGTGCGCAACGTGCGCTATGTGGCCAGCCAGCCCTGGCCCTTCCCCCACAGCCTGATGATGGGGTTTACCGCCGACTACGATAGCGGCGAGATCCGGGTACAGGACGATGAACTGGTGGCAGCTGATTTCTTCACCGCCGACCGGCTGCCACGGTTGCCGCCCCATGGCACCATAGCGCGACGTTTGATTGAGCAGAGCCTGGCCGAAGAGGGTTGAGGTCGGTCTGACCTTGTCATCAGGGTAAAAACGGGGCGCTTGTTTGCGCCCCTTCACATCTTTGCGCTTGCAGCGGCCTGGCCGCATCTTTGGGCCGTCCCCCGCCGCGTACAAAGTGGTATCATATCCGCCATTTTATGCATGACATGACTCAGGAACTGGGATGAAAGAGCTGAAGAACGATCGATACCTGCGTGCCCTGCTGCGCCAGGACGTGGACATGACACCAGTATGGATGATGCGCCAGGCTGGCCGTTATCTGCCGGAATACAAGGCGACCCGCGCCGTCGCGGGGGACTTCATGTCCCTGTGCCGCAACGCCGAGCTGGCTTGTGAAGTCACCTTGCAGCCCCTGCGCCGCTATCCGCTCGATGCCGCCATCCTCTTCTCCGACATCCTGACCGTGCCCGACGCCATGGGGCTCGGTCTCTATTTCGAACAGGGTGAAGGCCCGCGCTTCGAGCGACCCATCAAATCCATGGCCGACGTGCAGGCGCTGCCCATTCCGGATCCGGAAGACGAGCTCGGCTACGTGATGAACGCGGTGCGTACCATACGCCGCGAGCTCAAGGGCGAAGTGCCGCTCATCGGCTTCTCCGGCAGTCCCTGGACCCTGGCCACCTACATGGTGGAGGGGGGCAGCTCCAAGGCCTTCACCAAGATCAAGCAGATGATGTATGCCGAGCCGCAGACACTGCACCTGCTGCTGGACAAGCTGGCCGACAGCGTGATCGGGTATCTCAATGCCCAGATCAAGGCCGGTGCCCAGTCCGTCATGGTGTTCGACACCTGGGGCGGCGTGCTGACCCCGCGGGATTACCGCGACTTCTCCCTGCAATACATGCGCAAGATCGTTGATGGTCTGATCCGCGAAAACGAAGGTCGCCGCGTACCGGTCACTCTGTTCACCAAGAACGGCGGCCAGTGGCTGGAGCAGATCGCTGCCACCGGTTGCGATGCCCTGGGGCTGGACTGGACCATAGACATAGCGGACGCCAAGCGCCGGGTCGGTGACAAGGTGGCGCTGCAGGGCAACATGGATCCTTCCATGCTCTATGCGGCACCAGCGCGTATCCGCGAAGAGGTAGCCACCATACTGGCGGGCTTTGGCAGCGGCAACGGCCACGTCTTCAACCTGGGTCACGGTATCCATCAGGATGTGGACCCGGAGCACGCCGGGGTGTTTGTGAATGCGGTGCACGAGCTTTCTGCTCAGTACCACGGCCGTTGAGGCGGGCGAAAGCCCTAAAAAATTAAGGCGCCATTGGCGCCTTAATTTTTGGTATCGGCCCACAGGGGCCTTTTAACGAGAGAGACGCTTACTTGGCTGCGTAACGCTCGGCAGAGGTAACGATCTCGGCTTCGGCAGCGGCCTTGTCGCCCCAACCTTCAACCTTGACCCACTTGCCTGCTTCCAGCTCTTTGTAACGCTCGAAGAAGTGCTGGATCTGGGCTTTCAGCAGCTCGGGCAGATCGTTCACATCCTTGATGTGGTCGTACTGCTTGGTCAGCTTGGAGTGCGGCACGGCCACGATCTTGGCATCTTCGCCAGATTCGTCGGTCATCTTCAGCACGCCAACCGGGCGGCAACGAATGACGGAGCCAGCCAGCAGCGGGTAAGGAGTCGGCACCAGCACGTCGACCGGATCCCCATCCAGAGACAGGGTGGCGTTCACGTAACCGTAGTTGCACGGGTAGAACATAGGGGTAGACATGAAGCGATCAACAAAGATGGCACCGCTGTCCTTGTCGACTTCGTATTTGATCGGATCGGCATTCTGCGGGATTTCGATGATGACATAGATGTCGTCGGGCAGGCTCTTGCCAGCCGGTACCAGGTTCAGGCTCATGACGTTTCCTTCAGTGTTGGAGTCAAGTTTGCAGGCCGATATTATAGCGATGTCGCGTCAAATGACCATATTTCGAGGGCACTGTGACAGAGTTGGCTGATGTCGCGCAGCCTGGGGGTGCCAAATTGCTGCCACCGTCTCCGGGGTTGGTTATTTCTCGTCGCGACCGCGGCTTGTGCCGCAACCTCAACAACCCCTAGAATGCGCACTCCCTTTACTGGAAAAGGCAGCGGTATGCATATTCACATTCTCGGGATCTGCGGCACCTTCATGGGTGGCCTGGCGGTGTTGGCAAAACAGCTTGGCTATCGGGTGACCGGCTCGGATGCCAACGTCTATCCCCCCATGAGTACCCAGCTCGAGCAACAGGGCATAGAGTTGACCGAGGGTTATGATCCCTCCCAGCTCGATCCGGCACCGGATCTGGTGGTGATCGGCAACGCCATGAGCCGTGGCAATCCCTGTGTGGAGTATGTGCTGGATCGCAATCTGCCCTATATCTCCGGTCCTCAGTGGCTGCTGGAGCATGTGCTGCAGGATCGCTGGGTGCTGGCCGTGGCGGGCACTCATGGCAAGACCACCACCGCCAGCATGCTGGCCTGGGTGCTGGAATACGCCAAGCTGGAGCCGGGTTTCCTTATCGGTGGCGTGCCGGGCAACTTCCCGGTATCAGCCCGCCTGGGCTCTGCGCCCTTCTTCGTCATCGAAGCGGACGAATATGACTGTGCCTTCTTCGACAAGCGCTCCAAGTTTGTTCACTACCATCCGCGTACTCTGGTGATGAACAACCTGGAGTTCGATCACGCGGACATCTTCCCGGATCTCGCCGCCATCCAGCGCCAGTTCCACCACCTGATGCGCACAGTGCCGAGCAATGGCCGGGTGCTGTTCCCGCAGGCCGACGACAACCTCACTGCGGTGCGCAAGATGGGCTGCTGGAGCGAAGTCGAGCTGGTGGGTCAGGACGACGCCAAGTGGAAGGCGGTCAAGCTGGCCGATGACGGCTCCGCCTTCGAGGTGTGGCTGGATGGCGTCAAGCAGGGGGAGGTGCACTGGGAGTGCATCGGCGAGCACAACGTCAACAACGGCCTGATGGCCATCGCCGCCGCCCGTCACGCCGGTGTCATGGTGGAGCACGGCATAGCTGCCCTGTGCCAGTTCAAGTCCCCCAAGCGGCGGATGGAGCTCAAGGGCGAGGTGGCGGGCATCAGCGTCTATGACGATTTTGCCCACCACCCCACCGCCATCGAGACCACCCTCGGCGGTCTGCGTGCCAAGGTGGGCAAGGCCCGCATTCTGGCGGTGCTGGAGCCCCGCTCCAACACCATGAAGCTGGGAGTCCACAAGGAGGAGCTGGCAGCCTGTTTCGACGGTGCCGACGAGGTGTTCTTCTTCCAGCCACCCAACATAGGTTGGGATCTCGGGGAGGTGACCGCTCACATGAGCCGTCCGGCCAAGGTGTTCAACGAACTGGAGACCCTGATCAACCGCCTGGTGGCCGAGTGCCGCGACGGCGATCATATTCTGATCATGAGCAACGGCGGTTTCGGCGGCATTCATGACAAGCTGATCGCCCGTCTCAAGGATTACCACGGCGAACTATGACGTCGTTGCGGATCCCTTGCGGTTGTTTGTTCCCATGCCAGAAGAGCCAAGGACCATCATGCTGAAACAAGTTACCCTGGCGCTGACCGGCGCCTCCGGCGCTCCTTATGCCCTGCGCCTGCTCCAGTGTCTGGTGCAGGCGGACTATCGGGTTTATCTGCTGGCCTCATCGGCGGCCAGAGTCGTGCTCAAGACAGAACAGCAGCAGGATTGGCCCGGCTCCCCCAGGGAGCTCTCCGCCTACCTCTGTCGCCAGTACGGCGCCAAAGAGGGTCAGATAGTGGCCTGCGGCAAGGAGGAGTGGTTCTCGCCGGTGGCCTCGGGGTCGGCGGCCCCGAAACAGATGGTGGTCTGTCCCTGTTCCATGGGGACAGTGTCGGCCATTGCCAACGGCGCCTCCGACAACCTGCTGGAGCGGGCGGCGGATGTGGTGATCAAGGAGCGCGGCCAGCTGATCCTGGTGCCCCGCGAGAGCCCCTTCTCCGCCATCCATCTGGAGAACATGCTCAAACTGGCGCGGCTCGGGGTGACCATAATGCCGGCCGCACCCGGTTTTTATCATGAGCCCAAAAGCATCGAGGATCTGGTGGACTTCATGGTGGCGCGGATCCTGGATCACCTCGGGATCGAGCATGGCCTGACAGAGCGTTGGGGTTACGCCAAATCTTGAGGCGAGATGTGAACAAATAGCAGACAAACAAAAGCGGCGCCGACCTGAACAGTCCGGCGCCGCTTTTTATTCACGAGGCGGGTTATGCAGCCTGGATGGGGGCCGTCACGTACTTGAACAGAAAATCGGTCACATCTTCCCGTGAGGGGCGTTGTGGCTGATTGATCATCTGCATCATGACGTAACCAAAGCCGGTCAGGGAGCGAGCCAGGTCCTGTGCGGACAGCACACTCTGGATCTCACCGGCATCCATGGCTTGTTGCAAGTGGGGCGCTATGCGTTCCAGCGCCTTGTCCAGCAACTTGGCGTAACGGGGCCAGACCTCTTCCCGCACCGATGAGCTCCACTCCAGCCAGATACTGGCGTGGTCGGGCTGATCGTAAGCGGCGTCAACAAACAGCTTCACGTGACGGTGAATGCTCTCCTTGACCGGGCCCTGGCCGGTATAGGCCTGTTCCAGCATCTGGTGAACGAAACGTTCGATCTCGGCCAACACCTCATCCACCAGCTCTTCGCGGGTGTTGAAATAGTTGAACACGGTAGCTACCGAGACTTTGGCCTGTTCTGCAATTTCGGCGTGACCCGCACGGCCAATGCCGCGACGGGAAAACACTTCGATGGCACATTCCATCAATTGATTGCGCCGAGCTTCCGGAGAAAGCCGGGTTCGACGTCTAATTTCTGCGCGTGGTTCCATAGTTTTTTCATCTAATAGTTATTGATTATGGTGTTTATAGTATTGTCACCGATAATGCCCGAGGGCCTGCTAACTCTATCAATTAAAATAAGCCGATAAAAGCATCACGTATGCCTGACGCCTCCCGGCTTGGATGGTAGAATCCTCGGTTTTGACGTTAATGAACGGCCAAATCCCCTTTGGCCATGAGGGAGTAAGTGATGAAACACACTGTCGAGGTGATGATCTCCGAGGCCGATGTTGCCGCCCGGATCGCCAAATTGGGTGAAGAGATCACCGCCCGTTATCAGGGTTCTGACGAAGTGGTCATGATTGGCCTGCTGCGTGGCTCCTGCGTCTTCCTGGCCGACTTGTGCCGCCAGACCCCGCTGCCCATTACCCTGGATTTTATGACTGCCTCCAGCTACGGCTCCGGCATGCGCAGCACCCGTGACGTTCGTATCCTGAAAGACCTGGATGATGACATCAAGGGCAAGGATGTGGTGATCGTCGAGGACATCATCGACACCGGTTATACCCTCAACAAAGTGCGTGAAATCCTGTCACTGCGTGAGCCGAAATCCCTGGCCATTTGCACCCTCCTGGACAAACCGTCCCGCCGCGAGGTGCAGGTGCCGGTGGACTGGATCGGTTTCTCCATTCCGGACGAATTCGTGGTGGGTTGTGGCATTGACTACGCCCAGAAGTACCGCAATCTGCCGTTTATCGGCAAAGTAGTTCCGCAAGAGTAAGCAAGGTCCAGGAAGATCCCGGGCGAGGTGGTCTAGCGCCATCTTCTGTCTGCAGGCGGCCTTGGCCGCCTTTTCTGTATCGAGATGGGATCCGCCATCACAGAGGTTGCAATGAACGCATTGGAAATCAGCGGCCTGAAAAAGACCTATCAGGGGGGCGTCGAAGCCCTTAAAGGCATAGATCTCACCGTCAAGCAGGGGGATTTCTTCGCCCTGCTCGGCCCGAACGGCGCGGGCAAGTCCACCACCATAGGTGTCATCAGTTCACTGGTGAACAAGAGCGCCGGCAAGGTGAAGGTGTTTGGCTACGACATCGACAGCGATCTCGAACAGGCCAAGGCCCAGCTCGGCCTGGTACCGCAGGAGTTCAACTTCAGCCAGTTCGAGAAGGTGAGTCAGATAGTCACCCATCAGGCCGGTTTCTACGGCGTGCCCAGGGCGGAAGCCAAGATCCGCGCCGAGAAGTACCTGCGCCAGCTCGACTTGTGGGACAAACGGGACATGCCGGCCCGCACCCTCTCCGGCGGCATGAAGCGCCGGCTGATGATAGCCCGCGCCCTGATGCATGAGCCCAGACTGCTGATCCTGGATGAGCCGACCGCTGGGGTGGATATCGAGATCCGCCGCTCCATGTGGACCTTCCTCAAAGAGCTCAACGAACAGGGCGTCACCATCATTCTCACCACCCACTATCTGGAAGAGGCCGAGATGCTGTGCCGCAACATCGGCATCATCGACAAGGGTCGGCTGATCGAGAACACCAGCATGAAAAACCTGCTGGGCAAGCTGGGCCGCGAGACCTTCATGCTGGATCTGGCACCGGGCTCCGCCGTGCCAAACGTGCCCGAGTTCAACGGCCGCATGCAGGATGAACGCACCCTGGAAGTGGATCTGGAAAAGAGCCAGTCCCTCAACAGCCTGTTCGAGCAGTTGTCTAGCCAGCAAGTGCAGGTGCTGAGTATGCGCAACAAGGCCAACCGACTGGAAGAGTTGTTCGTCAACCTGGTCGAGGAGGGGAGAAAAGCATGAATCTGACCACCTACTACATCGCATTCAAGAGCATTCTGGCCAAGGAGATAAGCCGCTTCACCCGGATCTGGATCCAGACTCTGGTGCCGCCCGCCATCACAATGAGCCTTTACTTTGTCATCTTCGGCAACCTCATCGGCTCGCGCATCGGTGACATGGGGGGCTTCAGTTACATGGAGTTCATTGTGCCCGGTCTCATCATGATGTCGGTGATCACCAACTCTTACTCCAACGTCGCCTCCTCCTTCTTCAGCGCCAAGTTCCAGCGCAACGTGGAAGAGTTGCTGGTAGCCCCTGTGCCCAACTACATCATCATCGCCGGTTACGTGGGTGGTGGCGTGGCGCGGGGTATCTGTGTCGGTCTCATCGTCACTCTGGTGTCGCTGTTCTTCGTGCCGTTGCAGATCCATCACCTGTTCAGCGTCTGCTTCACCGTGCTGCTCACCTCGATCCTGTTTTCCCTGGGCGGCCTCATCAATGCGATATTTGCCAAGACTTTTGACGACATCAGCATCATCCCCACTTTCGTGCTGACGCCGCTTACCTATCTGGGCGGGGTGTTTTACTCCATCAGCCTGCTGCCGCCCTTCTGGCAGGGAGTCTCCCAGGTGAACCCCATCATCTACATGGTGAACGCCTTCCGTTACGGCTTCCTCGGTATCTCCGATGTGCCGCTCGGCACCGCCTACCTCATCATCATCGGCTTCATAGTCGCGCTCTACGGGTTGGCCTGGTGGCTTATTTCCCGGGGGACCGGATTGCGGCACTGAGTTGCAACCATGAAAAAGGCGCCTGTTGGCGCCTTTTTACTGCATGAGGGTTAGCCCCGGAGGAGGGGCGCGTCATATTGCGCCGGTTCGTCGCTGTAGACGCAGACGTTCCATTTGGCAGCCAGGCCATCCTCGGCCAGGCAGTAACGCTCGAAGAAGGATTTGATCTCGGCGCGCTGGCAGTGGGCCTCGAAGCTGGCCATGTCACGCCAGATTTCGTTGAAGACGATGGGGAAGCTCTCCCCTTCGGCAAAGGGGCTGGGGATATGGCGGGTGACAATGTACTGCTGGCAGCCATCTTCGCGCAGCGTGTTTGGCTCGAGTGCCTGCAACACCTGAAACAGGGCCTGTTCCTGGCCGGGCTTGGGCAGGAACTGGGCGATGCAATAAACCTTCTTGGACATGTAGTTCTCCTGATCGGGGTTGCTCAGGCGCTGAGCATCACCACTCGGTTGTCGATGAGACGGGCCTTGCCCAGGTAAGCCGCCATCAGGATCACCAGATGTCGGCTCTTGTCGGTGGCCGACTCCAGGGTAGTGGCATCGACGATGTCGATGGCGTCGGTGCGAAAACCGGCGTTGTCGAGGCGCTGGCTGGCCTGGGCCACCAGGGAGGGCAGGTGGTGATCGCCTCCTTCAATCTGCTCGGCAATCCAGTTCATGGTACGCGCCAGCTCGGGTGCCAGCGCCCGCTCGGCCGTCGTCAGATAGCCGTTGCGTGACGAGAGCGCCAGCCCGTCGTCAGCACGCACCGTGGGCACGCCGACGATCTCGATGGGCATGGCCATGTCGGCTACCATCTTGCGAATGAGCGCCAGCTGCTGGTAATCCTTCTGGCCGAAACAGGCCACATCCGGTTGCACCAGGTTGAACAGCTTGGTCACTACGGTACTGACGCCACGAAAATGGCCCGGGCGCAGCGCCCCTTCCAGCAAGCCGGAGAGACCCGGCACTTCGACGAAGGTCTGGCTGGCCAGTCCCTGCGGATACATGATCTCCGGCGTCGGGGTGAACACCAGGTCGACCCCCGCAGCGTTCAGGGCGGCACAATCCTCTTCCAGCGTACGGGGATAGTTGGCGAGATCTTCGGCCTTGTCGAACTGCATCGGGTTGACGAAGATGCTGACCACCACCTTCTCGGCGTGGCTGCGCGCCTGCTCAACCAGAGTGAGATGGCCCTGATGCAGATTGCCCATGGTGGGCACGAATGCGATGGAACGCCCTTCACGGCGCCAAAGGCTAATCTGTTCACGTAAAACGAGAGGATTGTTAACGACCAACATCAGCAGTGCACCTTCGGATTAATCAAAGAGATATGGGTTAATAAATCAAAGGGATACAGATTAAATCAGCCTGCCATGAATTGCGAAACGGGGGCTTTCGCCCCCGTTGCCGTCCATGAGGCCTGGATCAGTTGAAGCTGTGCTCCGGGCCGGGGAAGGTACCCTCGCTCACCTGTTGCACATAGAGCCGGATGGCGGCATGCATGTCACCGGTTTCGGCCAGGAAGTTCTTGGTGAACTTGGGCACATAACCGGAGGTGATGCCGAAGGCATCGTGCATCACCAGGATCTGGCCGTCGGTGGCCGGGCCAGCACCAATGCCGATCACCGGGATCCGCAGTGCCTTGGTGATGCGCTCGGCCAGGGCGACCGGCACGCACTCGAGCACCAGCAGCTGGATGCCGGCTTCTTGCAGGCAGAGCGCCTGACGGTAGATCTCCTGGGCCTGATACTCATCACGCCCCTGCACCTTGAAGCCGCCAAACACATGGACGGACTGGGGTGTGAGACCGAGGTGACCACAGACAGGCACGCCGTTGCGGGTCAGGTGGCGAATGCTGTCACACAGCCAGTCGCCCCCTTCCATCTTCACCATGCGGGCACCGGCCGCCATCAGGCGAGCGGCTGTCTGGTAGGTCTGCTCCGGGGTGGCATAGCTCATGAACGGCATGTCTGCGATGATCAGTGCATTGCTGGCACCACGGGCGACACAGCGGGTGTGATAGACCATCTCATCCACGCTGACGGCCAGGGTATCCTGACCCCCTTGCAGCACCATGCCCAGGGAATCGCCGATGAGCAGCACGTGGGCGCCCTCATCGTCGAACAGCTTGGCGAAGCTGGCATCATAGGCGGTGATGGCGGTGATTTTTTGGCCGTCCTGCTTCATCTTCAGCAGGCTGGCGGTGGTGATCTTGCTCATAACGTTTCAGGGCTCCTAAACGTCTGCACCGGGGGCAATGATGGCAAGATCATTGGGCGGGCAGCGGGCAACCAGTTCCGCGAGCGGGGTGCCGCAGGGCAGCACCAGAGCGGGCGCAATCTCGGCCAGGGGCAGCAGCACGAACTCCCGCTCCTTCATGCCGTAATGGGGAACGACGAGGCGCTCGTGCCCTATGATCTGATCGCCATAGAGCAGCAGATCCAGATCCAGGGTTCTCGGGCCCCAACGCTCATCCTTGCGCACACGTCCCTGTTCCAGCTCGATTTTTTGCAATTGATCCAGCAAGGCCAAAGGGCCTAGCCGGGTCGTCAGCCGCACTACGGCATTGACGTAGTCCGGCTGATCCGCAGGGCCCATGGGGCGGCTGCTGTAAAACGAGGAAGCCTGTTGCAACCGGGACGCCGGCAGCGCCGCCAGTGCGGCGACGGCGCGGCGAGCCTGACCCAGGGGGTCAGCCAGATTGGAGCCGATGGCAACGAAGACTTCGGTCATGACGCTGGTGGTCACTGCGCCGCTTTCGGTTTGCGACGGCGCGGGCGACGACGGCTGCGACTGCTGCTATCACGTTTCTCGCCGTCACCGCTGCGGGGTTCACCGGCTTGGGCATGCTCGCCGCTGGCAGGGCGGCGGGTCGCTTCCCGTTGCAGCTGCGGGCGTACGTCAGGGTTGGACTCCACATAACGTTCCCACCAGCTGGCGAGCTCGCCAAGGCCGCGCTCGACCCGGTTGCGCAGCAACAGGAAGTCGTAGGCGGCGCGGAATTTCGGGTGCTCCATGGCACGCTCGGGATGACGGCCCTGACGGCGGGTCAGGCGCTGCTGCAGTGCCCAGATATCGCGGACATCCGTGGTGAAGCGGCGTGGTACTGCGATGATACGTACCTGATTGTCCAGCACCTCGTTGATCGCCAGCATGAAGGCGTCGTGCCAGGGCAGGCCGCTTTCGTTTTCCAGCACGCGGGCACGGGCTTCGACACAGCCCCACAGCAGGGTGGCGTAGAGGAAGGCGGGGGTGACCCGTTTGTCTTCCCGCACCCGGGTATCGGTATCGATCAGCGCCAGCTCGATGAACTGCTCGAACGGCGAGGTGCCGTGCGGGGTGAACAGAGCGGCCACTTGCGGGAACAGCGGCTGGAACAGCCCGTATTCACGCATCAGCTTGTAGGTCGCCAGACCATCGCCAGCCAGGAACAGCTTGAGCGTCTCCTCAAACAGACGGGCGGGCGGAATATCCTGCAGCAGTGGGGCCAGCTCCTTGATGGGGGCGGCGCTGCGCGGGCTGATGGTCATGTCCAGCTTGGCGGCAAAACGCATGGCGCGCAGCATCCGCACCGGATCCTCGCGATAGCGGGTCTCGGGGTCGCCGATCAGCTCCAGTTTGCGCTGGGCGAGATCCTCTATGCCACCTTCGAAATCGTGCAGGGTGAAATCCCGGGCACTGTAGTAGAGGGCATTGACGGTAAAGTCGCGGCGCTCGGCATCCTCTTCGATGGTGCCGTAGACGTTGTCGCGCAGCAGCATGCCTTCATCAGACTGGGCCGATACATGCTTGCTGGTATTGACCTGATGGTGGTGACCCCGGAAGGTGGCCACTTCGATCACGTCACGACCAAAGACGATGTGGGCCAGGCGGAAGCGGCGGCCAATCAGGCGGCAGTTGCTGAACAGCGCCTTGATCTGCTCCGGCGTTGCGTTGGTGGCAATGTCGAAATCCTTTGGCGTTCTCCCGAGCAGAATATCCCGGACACCTCCGCCGACCAGGTAGGCATCATAGCCACCCTTGTTCAGGCGATAGAGCACCTTGAGCGCATTCTCGCTGATCTCTTTGCGCGAGATGGGGTGCTGGTCACGGCTTAAAGTACGACGCTGCCCGGTTACGTGGGCTGGGATGGGAGACTCCACCGACTGCTCGCCGTCTTCCTTGCCGAGCACCTTGCGGCAAAAGTTTGCGATCTGGGAAAAAATGGTACACCTCTTCATGACTTCTAAATTGACGGGAGGCCAAAAAATAGCGGCCTATCATAGCTCAGGCCTGACCAAATGAAAAACGATGTGCTTCATTCAACAATTTCAGGCTTGGCTAAATAAAAATTTGTACTGTCTATGTCAGAGAGCCCAGGCTGATCTTCTCTCTGGATGGGACTTGGTCGAGCCGCCAGTGGGCAATACCCCAGCTAATCATCTCGTCAATCCTGCTTGCCATCAGCTCGGGTGGCGGGCATTGGCCGAGAAACTCGAGTGCCTGCCACAGGGCTGGCCTGACCTCGTCCAGAGCCAGTGCCGGAGCATGGTTCTGCTTCGACAGTTTGTGGCCATCCGCCAGCACCGCCAGCGGCAGGTGTACCCAGGTGGGCACGTTTGCCCCCAGGGTCTGGTAGAGGGCAATCTGGCGCACCGTGGGCTCCAGCAGATCGGCGCCGCGCACTATCTCAGTGATGCCGCAGTCCATGTCATCTACCACCACAGCCAGGTTATAGGCATAGAGGCCGTCTCGGCGGCGGATGATGAAGTCCTCATCGGCAAGACCGGCGGGCACAGAGACGTGTCCCTGCAGCGCATCGTCGAAATGGTAGACGGGATGGCGCTGGCGCAGCCGGGCGGCGCAACCTTCTGCCGCCAGTCCCAGTGCGCGGCAGTGACCGTTGTAAAAGCCGCCACCTGCCATGATCTCGCGCCGGGTACAGCGGCACCAGTAGAGATCCCCTGCCTGATAGAGCTGCGCTATGACGTCGTCATAGCGGCCGTGGCGCTGGCTCTGGTACATCACCTCCCCATCCCACTCGAGGCCATGGGCCTCCAGTGTCTGCAGGATAAGAGGGGCGGCACCGGCCATCTCCCGTGGCGGATCTATATCTTCGATCCGCACCAGCCAGCGTCCTTGCTGCGCCCTGGCCTGCAAGAAACTGCCGAGCGCCGCTATCAGGGAACCAAAGTGGAGCGGGCCTGACGGGGAGGGAGCAAAGCGGCCTATATAAGGGCGAGTCTGGGGAGACGGGACTGTAGTAACGGGCATGGCAATTCGGGCAAACGGTTCATTGAGGCTGCATTCTGGGACGCCCCAGCGAAAAGCTCAATAAAAAAGGGAGCCTGCAAGCTCCCTTTTTTCAGTTATGCCAGTGGTCGGTATCAACCGGCCATCTGTTTTTCCTTGATTTCAGCGAGTGTCTTGCAGTCGACACAGAGGTCGGCTGTCGGACGGGCTTCCAGACGACGGATGCCGATCTCGATACCGCAATGTTCGCAGTAACCGAAGTCATCGTCTTCGAGCAGCACCAAGGTCTTCTCGATCTTCTTGATCAGCTTGCGCTCACGGTCGCGGGTACGCAGTTCAAGAGCGAACTCTTCTTCCTGCGCGGCACGATCCACGGGATCCGGAAAGTTGGCTGCCTCATCCTTCATATGGTCAACGGTGCGGTCAACTTCCTGCATCAGTTGATTGCGCCAGGCTCCCAGGATCTTGCGAAAATGTGCCTTTTGTTGGTCATTCATGTACTCCTCACCCGGTTTTTCCTGGTAAGGCGCCACACCCGCAACGGCCAGGGGGCCCAGAGATTTCCTGTTTTCGCCTGTTGGCATGCCCTGTCTCCTAATTCAGCACGCTACCCGTGCCATCCATAAATTGAGGGCGACATCTATAGCAGAAGGGTAACGCGTAGGCAAACAAGCCGTACCAATTATGTTACCCACACCTACATTTATTCGCTGCCCTCGGGTAGCAGGTGACAAGATTCAAACGGGATAAAATCTTGGGCCACCATGCTCTGCACCCCAACATGGGGTCGATAGCATAAAATTTCAACCCCTGCCGTCATTGCTTGCTCAATAAGCAGACTATAGTGCGGATCTATGTGTGCTGCAGGGCGCATTCTCACGATTCCGGAGTGTAAAACCATAAATAACAGCACGGCTCTGTGACCTGCTGCCTTCATGACCATCAATTCACGCAAGTGCTTGGCACCGCGTGCAGTGACCGCATCGGGAAAGTAGCCCATGCCGGGCTGCTCCCGCTCATCGAGCAGGGTTACCGACTTTACCTCTATGTAGCAATCCGGCTTGTCGTCATCTTCCAGCAGCAGGTCGATGCGACTGTTCTCTTCGCCATATTTTACCTCGGTGCGCAGCCTCGCATAACCGGTGAGCGGCGCCAGTGCCCCTTGTTCGATCAGCTCGCGGGCTATCTGGTTGGCGCGCGCCGTGTTGACGCAGATGAAGTGGCCCGCCGGGCTCTCGGCGATCTCCCAGTTGTGGGGCAGCTTGCGCTTGGGATTGTCGGAGGTGGAGTACCAGACCCGGGTACCAGGGTCGGCGCAGCCGGTCATGGCGCCGGTATTGGCGCAGTGAATGGTGATCACCTCGCCATTGTCGAGCTGCACATCGGTCAGGAAGCGCTTGTAGCGGGAGATGAGCTGCCCGGACTGCAGGGGGGGATCGAAGATCATGGTGCGGTTCTCTCTTTTATAGGCAGGAAGCGAGGGCGATCGACTGTCACGACGCCATCTTCTCTCTGGCGCGCAGGGGCCAGCAGGCGAGCGGTTCATAGCGAACCCCGTCCGGCGTCGTGACCGACTGATAGAGGCAGAAGTGGTCTGCCTGCAACACAAAGTCAGGTGCTGGCAGATCTGCGGGGGCCTCGCCCGCCTTGCGTGACAGGGTCACATGGGGTCGGTAGCCCTGTTCCCCATTGCCCAGTCCCAGCTTTTCGCCGTGGCGGCGCAGGGCCCTGGCCAGTACATTGAGCTCGTTGGGCCATGTTTTGGGGCCCACCCAGGCCGCCTTGGCGCGGCTGAACCAGCCGGTTTCATCGAGGGTGATGGCAAGGGGTGGACAGTGCTGACGTTCGGCGGCGGCCATCAGGCGGGCAGTGGTGACCTGATCTGCTTCACCCAGAAAGGCCAGCGTCAGGTGGAGGTTTGCTTCAGGCACAGGTTGGCCGGGCCAGGGGCGCTGATCACGCCAGTCGACAAGCTCGGGGGCGAGCTGTTGCAGGGGCAGGGCAAAGAAAAGTTTGGCCATCTTGGTGAGGATGCCTTTTTACGCTCATAACATGGCGTCATTCTATGGCAGTCATCGCTGCCATGTCTCGCCATCCTGTTATCCCGTTTATATCTATGGTTCGAGTGGGATGACGGCCATGATGATCATCTTGCCGTCGCCTGTGCCGGCGACATCTGCTCACGGTGGCCGCGAATGCTATGGCAGAATGGGCGCCGTTTTAAGGTCGCTAACGTAAGGTGTTTGCCGCTTTGTCCCAACTCCCCATTGTTTCGGTGCTGCCAGCGCTGTTTGCCGCCATCGATGCCCATGCCAGCGTGATCCTGCAGGCCCCTCCCGGCGCGGGCAAGTCAACTCTGCTGCCGCTGGAGCTGGTGCGCCAGAACCGGCTGCCCGGTCGCATCATAATGCTGGAGCCCCGTCGACTGGCGGCGCGCAATATCGCCAGCTTCCTGGCTCGCCAGTTGGGGGAGAAAGTCGGGGAGCGCATCGGCTTGCGGGTCCGGGGCGAGAGTCGTACCAGCGCCCGGACCCGACTCGAGATTGTCACCGAGGGGGTTCTGACCCGGATGTTGCAGCAGGATCCCGAGCTCAGCGGCATCTCCCTGGTCATTTTCGATGAGTTCCACGAGCGCAGCCTGCATGCGGATACCGCGCTGGCGTTTGCCATCGAGAGCCAGCAGGGGCTGCGGGATGATCTCAAGCTGCTCATCATGTCCGCCACCCTGGATGGCATGGCGCTCGAGAGTCTGTTGCCCCATGCTCCCGTCATCCGCTCCGAAGGGCGCGGCTTTCCCATCGACTACCACTACCGTCCCGCCAACCGTCAGCAGTGGCTGGATCCTCAGGTGGGCGCAGTGGTGCTGGAAGCGCTGGTCAGCCATACCGGCAGTGCTCTGGTGTTCTTGCCAGGCCAGGGGGAGATAGAGCGGCTGGCGCAATGGCTGGAGGGGCGCTTGCCGGATGATGTGCGCCTGGCCCCCCTCTATGGCCGCCTCGACATGGCGGCCCAGCAGGCCGCCATCGAGCCGGCCCCTGTGGGTCAGCGTAAGCTGGTGCTCACCACCAATGTGGCTGAGACTTCCCTTACCATCGAAGGCATCAGTTTGGTCATCGACAGCGGATTGGAGCGGCGTGCCAGCTTTGATTTGAAAAGTGGCGTCACCCGGCTGGAGACCCGCCAGATCGCCAGGGCATCTGCCACCCAGCGTGCGGGCCGTGCTGGCCGTCTCGGTCCTGGGGTCTGCTACCGACTCTGGAGCGGCGAGGTGCAAGAGCGGCTCGCCGAGCAGAGTCCGCCCGACATTCTGACCCAGGAGCTGACCGGTCTGCTGCTGGATGCCGCCCAGTGGGGGGCAAAAGTAGAGAGCCTGCCGCTGCTGGACATGCCTCCCGCCGCCGCTGTGGCCAGCGCCCAGCGGTTGCTGGTCAGCCTGGGCGCCATGACGCCGGAGGGTGAGCAACAACTTACCCCCGCCGGCCGCGCCATGGCGGCCTTCGGCACACATCCCCGGTTGGCGCGCATGCTGCTGCGAGCCCGCGAGCTGGAAACAGAGGGTCTGACAGGGATTGTCGCCGATGCGGCTTTCCTGGTGGCGCTGTTGGAAGAAGATCTGCGAGGATCGGAGCGCCTCTCCGTGCTGTTTCATCGCCGACAGGGCGCCCTGCGTCAGGGGGCGGCCCGCTGGTTCGAACGCCTCGGTGTCAGGTCCGACGCTTCTCAACGCCAATCCCGGGGGGAGTGGCTCGGGTTGCTCTGCGCCCTCGCCTGGCCGGATCGGATCGGCAAGTTGCGCAGTGGCAGCCGTTATCAACTCAGTGGTGGGGTGAGCTGCGATCTGGTAGAAGGTCATCCATGCCAGGGACAAGGGGCCCTGATCGCCATCGAGATGGGGCAAAACGATCGTGGCAGCCGCATCTTCATCGCCGAGCCGGTGGAGCTGGACGAGCTGGCGCGCCAGCTGCCGGAGCTGGTAAGCGAGCGCCAGTGGTTCGACTGGGACGAGCGGGAGGAGCGGGTACGGGCCGAGCGCCAGCAGGTGATCGGTGAGCTGGTGCTGAGCCAGCGGCCGCTGACCGACCTGACCGATGAACAGAAGGGGCGCTGTTTGCTGCAGGGCATACGTCGCAAGGGGCTGCATGTGTTGCCCTGGGATGAGCAGAGTGAAGGGCTGCTGGCCCGATTGCGTTGCGCCCGCGACTGGCTGCCGGATGATGGCTGGCCTGCCATGGACGACGAAAGCCTGCTGGCGGGCCTCGAGGCGTGGCTGCTGCCTGCGGTGAGTGGCATGACCCGGCTGGAGCAGCTAAAAAGGCTCAATCTCTGCGACGTGCTGCGTCAATCCTTGTCCTGGCCGCTGCCCAAACGGCTGGAGGAGGCGTTGCCGAGCCACTTCACGGCACCGACCGGCAGCCGGGTACGCATCCGTTATCAGCCGGGCCAGGCGCCGGTGATCCCGGTGCGTATTCAGGAGATGTTCGGGCAAGGCACAACCCCGTGCGTGGCCGATGGACGGGTGGCGCTGGTGGTGGAGTTGCTCTCCCCGGCCCAGCGGCCGCTGCAGATCACCGCCGATCTCGCCGCCTTCTGGGCGGGCTCCTACGCCTTGGTAAAAAAAGAGATGAAGGGGCGTTATCCTCGTCACTACTGGCCGGATAACCCGCTGGAAGCCATGCCAACCAGGGTCACCAAGAAGAAGATGGGATTGCAGGATTAACCTCTCCCATTAAGGTCAGAGCCATATCAAGGGTCTGACAACAGAGTAAAAACGAGTTCAGGGACGAAAGCCTTGGTTTTCGTCGGGTCGACGGCATGGGTCGACCGGTAATCATGCCCGCGATGGCGATATAACGAATAGCAAAGAGGATTCATGGCAACGCAACGACGCAAGCGCACCCCCAAGAAGGTGGCGCCCAAACGCACCATCTGGCGCAAGCTGTTCTGGCTTGGCTTCAAGCTCTCCCTGGTGGTGGCGGCCTTCATGGTGGTATTTGGCATCTATCTCGATACCAAGGTGCGCGAGCGCTTTGACGGGGAGAAGTGGCAACTGCCGGTGATGGTTTACAGTCGTCCGCTGGAGCTCTATCCCAGCCAGCGCCTCTCCCAGGCCCAGATGCTGCGCGAGCTCAACATGCTGAGCTACAAGCAGGTGCGTCAGCCCCATACTCCGGGCGAGTACGCCGTGAGTGGCAATCGTATCGAGCTCATCCGCCGTCCATTCGCCTTCCATGACGGCGCCGACGGTGCCCGTGGCCTGCGCCTTACCTTCAGCGGCGCTCGCCTGGAAGGGATCCAGTCTCTGGAGAACCAGCGTCAACTCGGTTATGCCCAGATGGACCCGGTACTGCTCGACCGCCTCAATACCGAGGATCGGGAAGATCGTCTGCTGGTACGCATCGCCGAGGTGCCGGACAGCCTGCTCATCACGCTGCTGACCACAGAGGATCGCGACTTTTACCAGCATGGCGGCGTCTCGCCGGTGGCCATCATGCGTGCCATGGTGGCCAACGTGCTGGCCGGTCGTACCGTGCAGGGGGGCAGTACTCTGACTCAGCAGCTGGCCAAGAACTTCTTTCTGACCCGCGAACGCAGCCTGTGGCGCAAACTGCAGGAAGCCTACATGGCGGTGCTGATCGACTACCGCTATAGCAAGGACGAGATCCTGGAGGCCTATCTCAACGAGGTCTATCTGGGGCAGAACTTCTCCCAGGGGGTGTATGGCTTCGGGCTCGCCTCCTACTTCTACTTCGGTATTCCGGTCAACGAGCTGGACATAGATCAGGTAGCCCTGCTGGTGGGGCTGGTGAAGGGACCCTCCTATTACGATCCCTGGCGCTTCCCGGAGCGGGCCAAGGCCCGTCGTGATCTGGTGCTCAAGCTGCTGATGGATCACGGCAGCCTGCAAGCGGCCGAGTACGAACTGGCCAGCAAGCAGCCGCTTGGCATCATTACCCGTGGCCAGATGAGCTATGGCCGCACCCCGGCCTTCATGGGCCTGCTCAAGCGCGAGATCCAGAGCCGTTTCGGGCCTGATCTGCTCAAGCAGTCCGGCCTCAAGATCTTCACCAGCCTGGATCCCATCGCCCAGCATGCCGCCGAGCAGGCGGTCGCATCGGGACTGGCACTCATCGAGAAGCAGCGTGGCAAGAAGAAGCTGGAGGCGGCCATGGTGGTCTCCGACTGGCACAAGGGTGAAGTGGTTGCACTGGTGGGTGGCCGGGATCCGCGCTACGCCGGTTTCAACCGGGCGCTGGATGCCCGCCGGCAGATTGGCTCTCTGGTCAAGCCTGCCGTCTATCTGACCGGCCTCTCCAACGGCCTGACGTTGGCGAGCCCGCTCAAGGACCAACCGATCCGCATTCGTGGCAAGGATGGCCAGATCTGGACACCACAGAACTATGATCGCAAGTTCCGCCAGAGCGTGCCCTTGATGGATGCACTGGCCAGCTCCCTCAACGTGCCGACCGTCAACCTGGGTCTGCAAGTGGGGCTGGAGAAGGTGGTTGATACATTGCACAAGCTGGGGGTAGAGCAGGAGATCCAGCCCTACCCGTCACTGGTGTTGGGGGCTGTGGCCCTCTCCCCCATGGAGGTGAACCAGATGTATCTGCCCATCGCCAACCAGGGGATGACCCAGCCCTTGTCGGCCATCCGCGCCGTGGTCAACAGCGATGGCAGTACTCTCTATCAGCATGATCAGACCGCCAAGCGGGTCACGGACGAGCAGGCCAGCTGGCTCACCTTGTTTGCCATGACCAAGACGGTGAGCCAGGGCACGGCCCGCTCACTCAACGCCAAGTTCCCCGGCGCCACCATGGCGGGCAAGACAGGCACCACCAACGAGCTGCGTGACTCCTGGTTTGCAGGGCTGGACAACAACGAGCTGGTCAGTGTCTGGGTGGGGCGTGACGACAACACACCGGCGGGGCTGACAGGCTCCAACGGCGCCCTGCAACTGTTTAGCGGTTACATGGGCCAGCGTGGCGTCAACAGCCTTGCCATCAAGATGCCGCAAGGGGTGAGCTGGGCCAACTTCTCCCGCGCCAGCGGGGCCAGAGTGGCCAGCGATTGCCCGGGCAGTCTGCAGGTGCCTGCCAAGCTGGCCACTCTGGCCGAGCCAATGAGCTGCAGCAGCCCATCCCCACGCAGCGCACTGGATGACTGGTTCGGTGGTTTCTTCAACTGATAGATGAAACGGGCAGCGCTGGCTGCCCGTTTGACTGGAGTCCTCATGTCTTTGCCATTGTTTGACGCCATCCACCATGTGGCCATCATCGCCAGCGACTATGACCGCTCGCGTCACTTCTATCACCAGGTGTTGGGACTGCCCATCATTGCTGAAACCCTGCGTGAGGCGCGCCAATCCTGGAAGCTGGACTTGGGGCTGCCCGATGGCAGTCAGCTGGAGCTGTTCAGCTTTCCGGTCCCCCCTGAGCGTCCCTCACGCCCGGAGGCCTGTGGCCTGCGCCATCTGGCGTTCAGGGTGAGCGACCTGGACCGGGTCGTGCGGCATTTGCAGCAGCATCAGATAGAGGTGGAGCCGGTGCGGGTGGATGAATTGACCGGCAAGCGCTTTACCTTTTTCGCCGACCCGGACGGCCTGCCGCTGGAGCTGTACGAGGTGAGCTAGCGTTTCTGTGATGCCGTCGCTACCAGTAAAAAAGCCGCCCGGTCTGTGACAGGGTGGCTTTTTCCATTGTGTGGCCGAGTTCATCAAGCCGTGGTCAGCAGCGCCACTGCGACAGCCATGACCACTATGCCGACCCAGCCGATGGGCTTGAGGCGCTCGCCAAACAGCAGCAAGCCACCAAGCGCCGTACCGAGAATGCCGATGGCACCCCAGGTGGCATAAGCGACAGCAAGGTCAATCTTGCCGGTACCTACGGCTTCGGAGAGCAGGGTAAAGGCGCAGAGCACCAGCAGAATACCGAAGAAACCCCAACCCTTGTGACGAAAACCCACCGAGCGATTGATCGCCATGTTGGCGCCAATATCCAGCAGGGCGGCGCCGAGTATGATGACTATCGGGCTCATACCGCACCTTCAATCTTGACGGGGGCAATGGGTCTGCGGCGACGGGGGGCCGGGTCATCATGGGTCTCACCCATTGTCACCATAACAATACCCACTATTGCCAATGCCAGACCGATCAACTCCTGAGTGTTGAGGTCATAACCCAGGAACAGGATGGAGATGATGGTGATCAAGCCGATCCCCAGTCCTTCCCACAGGGCAAACGCAATACCAATGGAGATTGTTTTGGCGGCTTTGGCCAACAACATGTAAGAGACGGTGATCAGGATCCACATCGGCAGATAGTTGATCCAGCCGGCATCATTGGCGGGGATCATGGCCATGCTTGAGGTACCCGCGACCTCGGTGAAAATGGCTGCCGTCAAAAATATTCGGGCTAAAAGCATTCGACTGAGTAACATAAAATTTCCTTCTGTGGCTGAGACGGATGAGAGGATAACCCTAGTGATACTTGAGTCAGGAATCGCTGAGCGTCGATTATTCAGACGCTAATGGTTTGCCTTGCCAAACGGAGGCGAGGTAATGTGAACATCGGATATTCTGTCATCAGCCCGTTGTCATGAAGCTTTATCAGATACAACTCTTTGTCGAATCAGCTAACAGTGGCTCCATTGCCAACACGGCTCGTCGTCTTGGCAAAAGTCGCAGTGCGGTCAGCACGGCGATTGCGGCGCTGGAGGTAGAGCTTGGCGTCGAACTTTTTGAACGGGGGGCCAACCAGAGTCGATTGACCGAGATCGGTGAGCTGGTGCTGGATGATTGCAAGCGGCTGTTGCAGGCTGCCAACAGCCTCAAGCTCAAGTGCGAGCACTATGCCTCCGGCGCCGAGGTGGCGCTGCGGGTGGCGCGGGATGATGCCATTCCCGAGCTGGTGTGGCGCGACATGCTGGGGGCGCTGCGCCGCCAGTTTCCCGGCACCAGTATCTCGCTGGTGCTGGCTTCTCCCCCTGAACTGCCCGCCCTGGTGGAGGAGGGGTTTGTCGATGCCGCCTTCGGTCTCATCACGGAGGAGCAGGAGCGCAGTGGCCTCAATATCGATGTGCTCAACCCTATCCGTACCCTGATGGTGGTGGCACCCAGCCACCCGCTGGCCAGTCTGAAGCGGGTGTTGCAGCAGGATTTGACCGGCCACACTCAGGTCACCCTTTCTTACGTGGACGAATTTTCGGTCAAGAGCCTGCTCCCTATCGGGGGTCAACATATAGGTCTGTCGAGCTTCGAACTGATGCGGGATGCTGTGCTGGATGGACTGGGGTGGGCCGTGCTGCCTTCTCCCTTGATCCAGAGCCAGCTGCGGCAGGGGGAATTATTGACCCTGAAGCACAAATTCAGTCTGCAGTGGCGTGACTACGGCGTCTATCTGTCAGAAAACGCCTATCATGGCAAGGTACTGGCGTGGCTGAAGAAGGCCATTCAGGCCTACCTTGAACCTTTTGAATAAGCTGGCAAGCGTCATGCCTTCTGGCCATTGGCGAGCGGGAGAACGCTGCGGGGTCTTGTGATCCAACACGGCCTGATGGTACATACTGTCAATACACTCATGCAGCGCCTGGAGGCGTGAACGATATGAGCAGTGCCCAAGACAAGGACGAAATCTGGCTGGATGACGACATCATAGAGCTGGATGATGATGAGGCCGTGGTGGTCAAGGCGATCAACCCCTGGAAGGTGCTGATCGTGGACGATGAACCGGACATTCATCATGCTACCCGATTGGCGCTTTCCAACATTCAATACAAGTCCCGCCCCCTCGAACTGCTCAATGCCTACAGTGGTGCCGAAGCGGCTCAAATGCTGCTGGCCAATCCACGTATCGCCCTCATCTTGCTGGATGTGGTGATGGAGACCGAAGATGCCGGTCTACGACTGGTACACCAGATCCGCAACGAGATGCACAACAGCCTGGTGCGCATAGTGCTGCGCACCGGCCAGCCCGGTCAGGCCCCTGAGCAGCGGGTGATCCTCGATTACGACATCAACGACTACAAGACCAAGACTGAGCTGACGGTGCAGAAGCTTTTCACCACTGTCATAGCGTCTTTACGCTCCTACGAGACTCTCTGTGCCATCGACAAGAGTCGCCAGGGGCTTGGCAAGATCCTGGAAGGCGCGGGGGATCTCTATCATCTTCACTCCCTGCGGGAATTTGCCTCCGGCGTACTGAAACAGATCAGCGCCATTCTGGATGTCGGCACTGAAGGGGCCATCTGCGTCGAGCGCAGGCCCGATTCTCAGGAACTGGAAGTACTGGCGGCCACAGGTGACTATGAATCTCTGCTCAATGGTGTATCCCTTGCTGCCTTTCCTGCGTTGAACGACTCTGTGATGAGTGCGCTGGCCAACCGTAGAAACCGCTTTGAGCACCCGCAAGATGCCCTCTATATCGCGGCCCAGAATGGTCGCGAGTTCGTGCTCAACTTCACGCCGACCCAACCTCTCGATCCTCTGGAGTGCGATCTGCTGGATATATTTTGCCAGCGGATTTCAGCTGCTTACGACAACCTCTATCTCTACAACCAGTTGCTGCGTGCTCAGGAGGCAACAGTGGTGGCGCTCGCTGCGCTGGCGGAGTTTCGTGACTCTGATACCGGTGAACATGTGCTGCGAGTACAGAAACTCTCCGATGCCATAGTGGCCGAGATGCAGCTAGCGGGTGCTTACCCCAATGAACTGACTCCCGGCTTTGTCGACATGATCGGCATGGCCAGCATATTGCACGATGTCGGCAAGGTCGGCACACCGGACCACATTCTGCACAAGCCTGGCCGGTTCGAGCCGGATGAGCGGGTCATCATGGAGCAGCATGCAGACATAGGGGCCAGCATATTGCACAAGGCGGGCGAGATGGTGGAAGGCACCAGCTACCTGTCGCTGGGAGCCGAGATTGCCCGTGGTCATCACGAGCACTTCGATGGCAAGGGCTACCCGGAGCAGCTGGCCGGCCAGCAGATCCCGCTGTCGGCCCGTATCGTGGCCGTGGTCGATGTGTTTGATGCTCTGCTCAGCAAGCGCCCCTACAAGGAGCCCTGGTCGCTGGCGCAGACCATGGAATATATCCAGTCCCGCTCCGGCAGTCAGTTCGATCCTCAAGTGGTCCAGGCGCTCAATCGGCTGGTGACGGAGTCGCGATTGCCATACGAGTTGTGAGCGTGACAGTGCTTTGGTCTCTGTAGCGATTTTTATAGGTTGCAGTTAGCGCAGGGCATGGCGCGATCTCGGTTGTCGCTTTCGAAACGGCAACAGTATGAGGCCGAGCAGCAGGTCTCCCAGCAAGGCAGCGATGAACCCCACCGACATGCCACAGATGATGGCGGACTGTTTGAGCGGCACCAGATAGCTGTAGTTTTGCAGGGTATCTTGCCAGAGTTGGGGATCGGCGCGCAGCAGCAGGTGTGTCAGTTGCTGATACCAGGGATGATCCTTGAAAGCACTCTCCTGCAACAGCATCTGCTGCTGGCTCACCAGGTGTTGCAGACTGACGGCATCCCGGGCGAATACGGGGTCCGGGTTGGTGCGATAGTGGTTGACCAGGGCGGTCAGATCGCCGTTGAAGTGCTGATCCGCCGTGCCCTGAAATGGCACCAGGCTGAGGTTGGCCTGTTGCAGGCGTGCATCCAGCCGCTGGTAATAGAGGTCGATCAGACCCGGTACCTGAACGCCGGCTAATAAACCCAAGGCAAACAGCATAATGCGAAGGTAGCTGCGCATATTCCTCATCATCTCGTTAAAAAAGAGCTCTCATACTAGCTGCAAGCCTGGTTCAGACCAAGGTAGTGTTCCGTCATCCAGTGGACCTTGTGTCGATATGGCGGCTTCACAGCCCGGTTGTAATAGCGCCTTGTCCGGTTATCCCCTCTCCAATGTTAAGGATTCAAATCGCGCCCATTATGTTCTAGAATGCCGCGTTTTTTCCGGGAGAGGAGAGTCTGCATGAGCAAGTTCGTGCCGTGCTATTTGATTGGGGGCCTCATTGCCATCAGTTGGGCCGCCTTGCCTGCCCATGGCCCCTGGGATCAGTGGGATCTTGCCGTCTTTCATATGGTCAATGGCTGGCTGGGCCAGTCTTCGTTGTGGGCCGATGTGGTGGCCGTGACCAATAATCGTCTGTTTGACCTGATCGTATTGGGTTGCATGGGGCTCATCCTGGCGATGTGCTTCTTCTGTTCTGAGGATGGGGATCGTCGTCGCCTTGTCGCCATGGGGATCGTCATGTTGTTGGGGGCACTGGTTATCAACCAGTTTGGTCACCTGCTGCCGGTCAGTCGTCCCAGTCCGACCCTGACCGTTGCGAATGCACTGCGAGTCACCCAGCTCAGCGCGATCCCGACCAAGGACTCCTCCAGCGACAGTTTCCCCGGCGATCATGCCCTGTTTTTGATGATCTTTGCCGGTTTCGCCCTGCGTTATCTGCCACCCTGGGCAGGGGGGCTGGCCATCTTGATGGTGCCGCTGTTCTCGGCGCCCCGTATTTTGTCTGGTGCCCACTGGTTGACGGATGTCTATGTTGGCGCCTTGGGCCTGACCCTGCTCTGTTTGCCCTTGTTGTTGTTGACGGGGCTGTCGGATGCGCTGATCGGCTGGCTTGCCTCCCGGCTGCCTCTTGGGCCACGACGGCGCAATACCGGGCATCCGTCCGACTAATATCAAAAAAAGAAGGTCGGTTTACACCGGCCTTCTTTTTGGCTACTGCCCATCGATGACTGTGGTCGTCGCGAAATGACCATGACTACCACCGATGGCCCCAGGCCTGCTGGCCCTCATGGATAAGTATTAGCAGAGTCATTCGAACGCGCTTGCTCGAGCTTTATCCAGGCAATCGTTTGCATGGGGCGTGATTGATTCTGGTCAGGACTTTTAATTTCCGCTGCCTTAGAATCGCCGGCCCTTGCAGGAGAGGTCGGTATGCTTATTAATCTTTTACGCCTGATATTCATCGTCTGTGCCTTGGCGTTCGTTTTCATGCTGGTACGGGCCTGGTGGCATAAACGGCAGCAGGGCTCACTGGAGCCAACCCCGTTCTGGCCTGTGGCCGCCATCGGATTTGTCGCCAATTTTCTCGATACCCTGGGGGTTGGCAGCTTTGCCGTGAAGACAGCCTGCTTCAAGCAGTTCAAGTTGATCGACGATCGACTGCTACCCGGTACCCTCAATGGCCAGTGCGTGCTGCCGACGGTTGCTCAGTCCCTCATCTTTATCGGTGTGGTCAAGGTGGATCCGATCACGCTCATCAGCATGATGGTGGCAGCAGCAGCAGGGGCGGCCTGGGGGGCGCGTCATGTGGCTTCATTTGATCGTCAGACCATACGGCTGGTGATGGCAGTCTCTCTGCTGGTGGTGGCCGGCCTTATCTTTGCGGGCTTGCTGGGTCTGTTCCCCCTCGGCGGCGATGCCATGGGGCTGACAGGTTACAAGCTGGGAATTGCCCTGCTCGGCAATTTCATCTTCGGGGTCTTGATGAATGTGGGGATCGGGCTGTTCGCCCCCTGCATGACGCTCGTCTATCTGCTGGGGATGAACCCCATGGCGGCGTTTCCCATCATGATGGGATCCACCGCCGTGCTCAGCGTCTTCTCGGCGGGCACCTTCATTCGCAAGGGGGCCTTTGATGCCAGGGCCGTGCTGGCGGTGGCAATTTTTGGCCCCATCGGCGTGGTGCTGGCTGCCCTGCTGGTACAGTCCATGGACATGGAAATGTTGAAGTGGCTGGTGGCCTTTATCGTCATCTATACCTCCTGGACCATGTACGCCTCCTGGCGGGCAGAGCGACGCAAGGCTCAACCCCGGCTGGTGGAGATCGCAGGTTAGCCTGGACCAGTGCTGCCTCGGCTTTGGCCCCCAGAAACACATAGAGCCCCAGTGCCAGCAGCAGTCCCACGGCACATCCCATCACACCTACCGCAGGCCAGAGCAGTTCGCTCTGGCCAAGCGACCCTTTGAACAGCAGCAACAATCCCTCTATGGAGACCGCAATCAGGATGGCGGCGATAAAGCGGGTGATGGTGCGGCGAACGGCGCTGTGGCGAAAGATGTCCTTATGCAGCAGCACCTCCTCCTCCAGAATCGTCTTGCCCAGATCGAATACCGCCAGTGCCAGGGTCAGGAATATGATGGCGCTAAAGGCACCTAGCTGGTTCTGCTGCTCCCCGCACAGCAGCAGATAGAGCTGCTCCAATCCATGCCATATCAGGGTGGCGACGATGAGAAACAGCGCCATGCTCAGCACCACATAGACAGCCTTGAACCAGGGCATGGCACGGCGCCGCTCACGATCTCCCATCAGCCAGGCAATCAGCTGATTGAGGCAAAGTGTCAGTTCCCGGCCATGACCCTGCACAACCAGACGTAGCTGTGCCTGTGGCGCGGGTACGGGGGGAAGGATCCTCGCAGACTCACGGCTCTGGCCTATGGTCAGAATAAAGGGGTAGCCCTTGAGGGAATCACGGGGGGCGGTGAGCAGCCCCAGCAACAGGGGTGCCAGTTCGGTTTCGTATTCCTGATAGCGCCGCAGCACATCGATGGGGCTCATCTCTGCCATATGGACCTCGGTCAAGTGGGCTCCTGCTGAAGGTGTGCAAATAGTGGGCCCGTTTTATGACAGGGATGGTATGGGATATTGCACCAGGAGATGACAAAACAGAGGGGGTGAGCAGATAGCTGCACCAGAAAGAGGCGCTGGGGGAAGTCAGACACATCAGATAGAGAAAAGGGCCCGTAAAGGGCCCTCTCGTTAATCTCTGGCTGGATTAACCCGCCAGTTTGGCGAAGCTGCGTTCGGCGGCGGCCAGGGTATGTTCGATCTCCTTGTCGCCGTGGGCCAGTGACAAGAAGCCTGCCTCGTAGGCACTCGGCGCCAGGTAAATACCCTCTTCCAGCATCAGATGATAGAAGCGCTTGAAACGTTCCATGTCGCAGCGGGTAACCTGCTCATAGCGGGTGATCTCCGGCTCGTCGGTAAAGAAGAAGCCGAACATGCCGCCCACATAGTTGATGGCGAGCGGGATACCGTGCTTGGCGGCAGCGGCTTTCAGCCCCTCGGCAACCCGGGCAGTCTTGGCATTCAGCTGCTCATAGAGCCCCGGCTCCAGCAGCAGATCCAGCATGGTCAGGCCCGCGGCCATGGCGACCGGGTTGCCGGAGAGAGTACCCGCCTGATAAACCGGACCGGTCGGGGCTATATGCTGCATCACCTTCTTCTTGCCGCCGAAAGCGCCAACCGGCATGCCGGCACCGATGATCTTGCCGAGAGTGGTAAGGTCCGGGTCTATGTTGTAGTAACCCTGAGCACCGCGCAGCGAGACACGGAAGCCGGTCATCACCTCGTCCAGGATCAACAGGGCACCGAACTCGTCGCAGATGGTGCGCAGCCCTTCCAGAAAACCGGGCACAGGCGGGATGCAGTTCATGTTGCCGGCGACCGGCTCGACTATGATGCAGGCGATATCACAACCGTACTGGGTGAAGGCTTCCCGCACCGAATCGAGGTCGTTGAACACGCAGGTCAGGGTGTGTTTGGCAAAGTCGGCCGGCACGCCCGGGCTGTTGGGCTGACCCAGGGTGAGGGCGCCGGAGCCGGCCTTGACCAGCAGGGAATCGGCATGGCCGTGATAGCAGCCTTCAAACTTGACGATCTTGTCGCGACCCGTGTAACCGCGAGCCAGCCGGATGGCGCTCATGGTTGCCTCTGTGCCGGAGTTCACCATCCGCACCTGCTCCATAGAAGGCACAATCTGGCGTACCTTCTCGGCCATCAGCACTTCGATCTCGGTGGGCGCACCATAGCTCAGACCCTTCTCCACTGCCTTGATGACGGCAGCCTTGATGGCCGGGTGGTTGTGACCGAGCAGCATGGGGCCCCAGGAGCCGATGTAGTCCACATAGGCCTGACCATCCACGTCATAGAGGTAGGCACCATCGGCGTGATCGATGAAGCGGGGTGTACCGCCGACCCCATTGAAGGCGCGGACCGGTGAGTTGACGCCACCCGGAATGGTCTGGCGGGCCTGTTCAAACAGCTGATCTGATTTTGACATGGATCATCCTTAATGGGATTTTGGTCGTCGCACAGGCGCAGGCGGCCTATTGCGGCTCGGCAGCCTGGGGGAGCTGGAGTATGCTTTGCGCTCTCGTTACCTGGCCCAGGCCTGCCCCGTGCTAAATGAAACGGGCCGACTATAGCAGAAAGGCTTTGTGCTGGGCAGCCGGGCTGTCTGCCAGGTGCTCCTCACCAGGTAGACAAATGTGGTCTTTCCAACATGGTGCAACAAGATGGCACAACCAGTTATCTCCTCTTCTGACGCTTCCTCTTATCCACGCAGCCCCGCCTTGCTGCGCATCATCCATCAAGACAAGATGCCACTACTGGTGTTATTGCTGGCGGCCCTGGTCGGTACCTTGGCTGGGTTGGTGTGCGGACTGTTCGAATCCGGTGTGCACTGGCTGGCCGAGCAGCGACTCGAGCTGCTGGCCGACCGCACCTGGTGGCAGCTCGGTCTGCTCGGATTTGGCTTCAGCGCCTTGTTGGGCTTTGTCGGTTACTTCCTCACTCATGCCTTTGCTCCGGAAGCGGGGGGCTCAGGGATCCCTGAAATCGAAGGGGCCATGGATGATCTGCGTCCGGTACGTTGGTGGCGGGTGCTGCCGGTCAAGTTCTTCGGCGGCATCTGTACCCTGAGTTCCGGCATGGTGCTGGGACGGGAGGGACCCTCGGTGCAGATCGGTGGCAACCTTGGCAAGATGGTGGCGGATATCTGCCGGCTACCCAAGGAGCATGGTCATGCTTTGCTGGCCGCCGGTGCCGCGGGTGGTCTGGCCGCCGCTTTCAATGCACCGCTGGCCGGGATCCTGTTCGTGATGGAAGAGATGCGACCCCAATTTCGCTACTCCTTTCTGGCCATCAAGGCGGTGGGGATCTCCGCCATCATGGCAACCTTGATGCTGCAGAACATGAAAGGGCAGGGGGCGGTGATCACCTTGCCCCACTACGATGCTCCTGCACTGAAGGCGCTTTGGCTGTTCCTCTTTATGGGGGCTATCTTCGGGGTGCTTGGTTTTGTCTTCAACAAGCTGGTGCTGGCCTGCCAGGATGGCTATCTGGCACTGCACCAGAACAAGCGCCACCGTTTCGTGGCCATCGGCATGCTGGTCGCCGGGACGTTTGGTGTGCTGTCGCTGTTTGCCCCCTCGGTAACAGGCGGCGGCACCGAGCTTATTCCCCATCTGATGGGCGGAGAGTATGCAATGGCGACCCTGTTCCTCATCTTCTCTGTACGGCTGGTGGCCACTCTTATCTGCTTCTGCTCTGGCGCCCCAGGTGGCGTGTTTGCCCCGACCCTGGCCCTTGGCACCCTGTTTGGCGTGGTATTCGGTCATCTGTTTCATGCGGCTTTTCCGGAGCTTGGCATCGAACCCGGCGCCTTTGCCATCGCCGGCATGGGGGCCTTGTTTGCCGCCACTGTGCGTGCTCCCATCACGGGGATAGTGCTGGTGACCGAGATGACCGATAACTATCAGCTGATCCTGCCCATGATGATCACCACGGTCGGAGCAACTCTGGTGGCCCAGTGGCTGGGGGGGCGCCCCATCTATTCCCAGATCCTGGAGCGAACTTTATGGCTTGCTGCGCGTCAAAAGCGGGGAGACAGCGGCGCTACTGCCAGTTAACTCCTTGTATGTCAGCGCGAATCCGGTTGGGTCGCGTATAGTGAAGGGAGCATGGCCGCTGTATGGCGTAGTAATAAAAGAGGCCTTATGTCCCAGATATTGAAGTTGTTGACTGTGCTGTGCGTGGGGGCGCTCATCGGTTATTTCGTCGGCAATCGACAGGAGCTGGCCCAGAGCAGCCTTCTGACGGTGCAGCAAGAAACCCTGGAGCGTCAGGGCAAGGCGATAGGTCAGCTCAAGAGCGACCTTGCCATCAAGGAGACCCTGCTGGCCACACAGAGGGCCGCGTTCGAGCAATTGCAAAAGACGCTCAAGGAGCAGGAAGGCCAGGTGCAGGAGCAGAAGCGCCAGTTGGCCTTCTTCGAGCGGATCATGCGACCCACGGGTGAACAGGTAGGGGTGGTGATCGATAACCTCACATTGCAGGAGACCAGCATCCCCGGCCGTTATCACTACCGCTTGGCGCTGACCCAGCCGGCCAAGAAGCGGGAACTGTTCCGCGGCCAGGTACAGATAAAGGTAGAGGGCAGCCAGGGTGACAAACCAAAGACCCTCGGTAGCCGTGAGCTTGGCATGAAAGTGGGGGAGGGGCGCTATGCCTTGCGTTACTTCCAGTTGCTGGAGGGCAACTGGCAGCTGCCGGAAGGCTTTATACCGGACCGGGTGCGTGTCACTATTGGCAAAGAGGGCAGACAGCCGGCCCAGGAGCTGCTGGCCGAATGGGGTGACCTGATCAAACCCCTGGTGGTTGCTCCGCCTGCTGCGCAGTAAGAAGATTGGTGAATACTTGAACTAAACAGTCGGGTATTAGATAATTTCGCGGTTTCCATGTTTGTGGATTTAACGGTTGTGAGGTCAGTAATGAGTGCAGTAGCAGAAGCCCCGTTGCCAATCCAGATGACGGATGCGGCAGCCAACAAGGTGAAGAACCTGATCACCGAAGAAGAAAATCCCGAGCTCAAGTTGCGGGTGTACATCACGGGTGGTGGCTGCTCCGGTTTCCAGTACGGTTTCACCTTTGATGAGAAGATCAATGAAGGGGACACTGTGGTCGAGAAGAGTGGCGTCACTATGGTGATCGATCCCATGAGCCTGCAATATCTGGTAGGCGGCAGCGTGGACTACACCGAAGGCCTGGAAGGTTCCCGCTTCACCGTGACCAACCCCAATGCCAGCACGACCTGTGGCTGTGGTTCCAGTTTCTCCATCTGATTTGCCGTAACAGCGCGATTGAAGGGCCCAACAGGGCCCTTTTCTATTTATCCCTCTCTACCTTCCTAGATAAAGCGTCGCATCCTTATAAAGGCATCAACGGAGTTCTTGGCCTGTAAAAGGGGAATGGAGCTTCTTCTGAGGCACATAAATGGATGCATCTTGCACGATCTGGCTATTGATTAAACACTTGAACGTCTTCCTCAATAAAACACAGTGTTTTTGCTTGCCAGAAAGATTCAGCTCCCTATAATGCGCCCCTACCAGCACGGCGGAACATGCCAACCTGATGAGCCAGCTTCCTTGCGAAGCCGGCGCCGAAAGAAAAGCGAAAACAATCGCTTGACTTTCGAAGTGAGGAGCGTAATATGCGCCTCCTCAGCGCGACAAGCGTGACGCTCTTTAACAATTTGAATCAAGCAATCTGTGTGGGCACTCACAGCATCGAACATCAAACAA